>CAYWTU010000513.1:0-3910 GCA_964461275.1 uncultured Pirellulales bacterium
GAACGTGGCCACGCTACAAGGTCAGATCGAGATCGTGCGCGGACAGATTCAAGCGCTGAACAACAACCAGGTGACCATCGACACCGAGACCGGACGGTTGCACCTCGCCCTGGCCGATGTGGACACGATCGCGCCGCTGCGACTCGTTGGGGACGTGGAAACGGCGCCCGATCCCAACCAGTGGAGCCAGCTCGAACTGACGACGGGCAGCGTGATTCTGGCTCGCCAAATTGAAGTTCGCGGCGGAACGTTGCATGGCCAGTTCGGTTCGGCGTCGACCCAGGGGCCGGTCGCGGTAGTGCGGCGAATGCGCTTCGCCCCGCGCATGGCTCAAGAGGACGAACAGTGGCAGGCCCTGACCAAGGTTGACTTGAATCTTGACGCGCTGATCGTGCGCAAGGGCGCGGCGCTGGACTATGTGGAAGGCGTCATCGGCGACGTGAGTTCCGACACGGTGCAGTTCACCACCGATGGTGAAACACTGGAGGTTAAGCTGAGCAAACTGGCGGGGCTGGTCTTTCACCGCCCCCAACCGACCGTCCGCCTGCCATTGGCGACGATCCACTTGCGCGACGGTTCGCGGTATCTGGTCGGCTCGCTGAATAGCGACGGGCGCCAGCTTTCCTTGACCACCGCCGAGGAGGGATTCGCCACCAAGCTCGACTGGGATCAGATCGAACGAATCGCGTTGACCGCCGGCGCCTCGGTCTACCTCAACGATCTGGCGCCGCTGGAACAACGGTGGCAAGGCTACTTCGGCGGCGCGCAGCAGCCGTACTTGGCTGATTACTATCGGCCGCGGCCGAATGTCACATTTTCCGGCGCGCCGCTAGTGTTGGACGGACGGGAATTCAACAAGGGGCTGGCCATCCACAGCCGCACCACGCTGGTGTACGATCTTGACCGGCGATTCAGTCGGTTGCGCGCACTGGCCGGCATCGATCCTCGGGCCGGCGCGCAGGGGCACGTCCGCTTGGTCCTCTCGGGCGATGGTCGTGCGCTGATGGATCAGCCGATCGCCGCCAACCAGCCGGCGCAGTCGCTCGATGTCGACGTCGCCGGCGTTAAGCGCCTGACGGTGCTGGTCGATTTCGGCGACAACCTGGACTTGGGCGATCACCTGATCTTGGGCCAGCCGAGGTTGACGCCATGAACCGCCCGATGATCACGCTTGTCGTTTGGTTGGCGGCGGCGCTGCCGGCGGAGGCCGCCATGCCCGGCGACGCGGTATTGCAGGCCGAACAGGCCCGAATCGACGTGATGGCCCAGGCGGCGCCGGCCGTGGTGGCCATCTTCGCCCCCGGAGCGCTGGGAGGCGGCTCGGGCGTGCTCGTCTCTCCCGACGGCTATGCCGTGAGCAATTTCCATGTGACGCAAGAGGCGTCGCCGGCCATGAAGTGTGGCTTGCCCGACGGCAACGTGTACGACGCGGTAATTGTCGGCATCGATCCAACGGGCGACGTGTCGCTGATCAAATTGCTGGGCCGCGACGACTTTCCTTGCGCGACGTGGGGCGACAGCCTGACGGCGCGTGCTGGGCACGAGGTGTTTGCCATGGGCAACCCGTTCCTGCTGGCCTCCGATTTTCAGCCCACGACCACCCTAGGCGTGATCTCGGGCATCGAGCGCTACCAAGACCCTGCCGGCAGCATCCTCGAGTACACCGATTGCCTGCAGATCGACGCCTCGATCAATCCTGGCAATAGCGGCGGTCCGTTGTTCGACGCTGGGGGCAAGCTGATCGGCATCAACGGCCGGGCGTCGTTTGAAAAACGAGGGCGGGTCAACGTTGGATTGGCCTACGCCATCTCCGCTCATCAAGTGAAAAACTTCTGGGGCGCGCTGCGCAGCGGCCGCGTGGTGGATCACGCCGCGTTGGGCGCGGTTGTCGCCACCGACGGCCAAGGACGCGTGATCGTCAGCGACGTTTTGGAATCCAGCGACGCCTGGCGGCGCGGCGTGAGGTTTGGCGACGAGGTGCTCAGCTTGGCGGGTCGATCGGTGCGCAGCGTCAACGGCCTGAAAAACGTGCTAGGAACCTTGCCGGCCGGCTGGCGCGTGCCGTTGGTGGTCCGTCGTGACGAAGAGACGGTCTCCGTGTGGGTCCGCCTGGCTTCGCTGCACCGCGAAGGCGAGCTCGAAGAGCTGCTGGCCGGTTCCAAGCCGCCCGACGTCGTCCCGCCCCCCAACGACGACAAGCACGACCAAACGCCCGAGGAATCGCCCGATGAACCCGCGCCCGGCGAACTCAATCCTCTTGAACGTCTCGCGCCCGCCGCGGCCCAAGAACTGCCCGAAGCCGTCCGTCCCTGGTTTGCCAAGCGGAGCGGATACGCCAACTATCACTTTAACCGCCTGGAGCGGGCACGCGTGTATGACGCGTTGCAGGCCCGCGGCGGCCTGGCCAGCGTCAAGGGCCCGTGGACGCTGACGGGCAGTCTGGAAAACGGCGCGCCGGTCGAGTTCAGTTTGACAAACGACGCAGCGCAGGCCCGCCTACCTGGCGGCCAAAGCCGGATCGCCGCCAGCGGCGACCTGAGTGAGTCGCTGGAACCGCGCGGCAGCGGTGGGCTGCTGGCGGCACTCCATCTTTGGCGACGACTATGGCTCACGCCCCCTGAGGAGCACCTTGTGCTCGACTATCAGGGGACGGCGCCGTTGGAGGGCCGAAGCGACCTGGTCGACGTTCTCGAAGGGGCTCACGCCGCCGTGCGCTACCGCGTCTACGTCGATCCGACGACGGGCGACCTTCTGGCGCTGGAGATGTTTCCCGCGTACGACAGCGACCCCTGCGAACTTTATTTCCGCGACTTCCACGCGGTCGATGGCCGACACGTTCCCCAAACGCTGCAAATCGTCCACGGCGACCGCGTCTTCGGCCTGGTGCACCTGACCGGCTGGCGCCTGGACGCGGAGGCGGCGCCATGAATCGCCTTGTCCAACGCCCCAGCCATGTCGCGCCCTCCATCCTCGGCGGTTGTTTTCGGACGGTGATTGCGCTGGCGTGCGCCCTAGGCAGCGCCGCGCCGGCAACGGCCGACTTGCTGCCTGAACTACAAGCCAAGGTGGTGAAGATTCGCGGCGCAGGTGGGCTGGTCGGTTTGGAAGGCTATCAAACGGGAGTCATCATCTCCGCCGAGGGGCACATCCTGACGCCGCTCAGCTACGTGCTCGAGGCCGGCGACCTGTCGGTGGTGTGCGATGATGGCCGGAGGTTGGCCGTGGAAATGTTGGGGGCCGATCCGACGCTCGAAATCGCCGTGCTCAAGGCCGACGCCGACGGACTCCCGGCCTTCGACGTCGGCTCGCCCATCCCGGCGCTCCCCGGTACGGAGATTTGGATCCTGTCCAATGCCTTTGGCGTGGCCAGCGGCGCCGAAAGTGTGGCGGCGCAACGGGCCACAGTTGCCGGCATCACTCGGCTGCGAGCCAAGCGCGGGGCGTTTCCCATCGCCTACGACGGTCCTGTGCTGCTGTTGGACATGGTCACCAGCAATCCTGGGGCGGCGGGCGGCGCCGTGGTCGATCATCGCGGCCGCTTACTCGGCCTGGTTGGTAAAGAATTGCGCAGTTCGCTCACCGGCGTGTGGATGAATTACGCTTTGCCGCTCGACGAAATCTCCGCAGCGGCCAGGGCAATCGTTGCCGGCCAGCGCCGGCCGCCGGTGGCTGCGGCCCAGCGCCGCAAGCCCGCCCGCAGCCATCGCCTGGCCGATTTGGGGCTGGTCCTCGTGCCCAATGTCGTGTCGCTGACTCCGCCTTATATCGACTCTGTCGATCCCCACGGTCCGGCTGCGGCTGCGGGCCTGTTGCCCGACGATTTGATCGTCTTGGTGGGCGATGACCTGGTGCAATCGATCGCCGCCCTGGAAGAGGCGTTGGCAGCGCTCGATGCCGGCGATCCTGTGGA
>CAYWTU010000514.1:0-3904 GCA_964461275.1 uncultured Pirellulales bacterium
AAGCGACCTGCGGTGGCCAATCCGTCGCGGCACGTGGTGGACGACCATTTCCCCGATGGGCAATTGCACATCCGCCGCGAGGTTGTGCGGCTATCCGATGGGACCGAGTTGAACGATGGTCAACTAACGGTTTGGTATCCCGACGGCCAGCGTCGGTCTTGCGGCACGTGGCGTCAAGGGAAGAAGCACGGCCCGTTCGAGCACTGGCACCCCAGCGGCGCGAGGGCCAAGCGAGTTCACTACGAGCATGGCCTGGCCCATGGCCCGTACGCCGAGTGGGACGAACAGGGGCGCCCGATCCGCGATGAAATCTGGCGCCGCGGCAAGCGCGTTTCGCCAACGCCGTAGCAAGGGCGCGTCGACGTTAGGCTTTTTCAAGTTGCGTGATGAACTGCTCGATGCTCGCCAAGCGTTCCTGCATTTCCTTCAAACTGTCGCGTTCGCGCTGAACGACGTCGGCCGGGGCCCGGTCAACGAAGCTGGCGTTTTGCAGCTTCTTGTCTTTGGCCGCGATCATTTCGCGGAGCTTTTCGCGTTCTTTTTCGCTCTTGGCAAGTTCGGCAGCCGTGTCCACCAGTCCCGCTAAGTCAACGTACAGCTCCATGCCGGGCAAAGTCGCCTGGGCGAATGTGGCGGGTGGCGCCGCGGCCGGACCCCAGGCCGTTGCCGTAGCACCGGCCATCGACTGGAAGTACGGCGCCATCGGGCTGAGCAGTTCGGCCGTGGCCGCATCGCATTGCAGACAAAACGAAATCGCCGTCTTGGGGGGAATGTTTTGCCGGCTGCGGACATCGCGCAAAGCCCGCAGCACGTCCTGAAACCGGCCGAAGCGGGCCTCAATCGTGTCGTCTTGGCGCTTCAAGTCTGCGGTTGGCCAGGCGGCAATCATCACGCTTTCCGCCGCCGCGGCCGGTTTTTCCAAACCGCGCGTCGGCGCCGCTTCCGCCAGGCGCTGCCACACGTCTTCCGTAAGAAATGGAGTCATCGGGTGCAACAACCGCAGCAGCGTGTCCAGGGCATGGGCCAGCACGCGCTGCGCCGTCGGGCGCTGCGCGGCGTCCTGCAAACGGTTCTTGACCATCTCCACGTAGAAGCTGCAAAACTCATCCCAGGCAAAGTCGTAGAGCAGCCGGGCCGCGTCGGCAAAGCGATATTCGTCCAGGGCCAACGAGACGCCTTGTGTGACCGTGGCCAAACGGCTGAGCAGCCAGCGGTCTTCGACGGCCAGCTCGCCGTCGTTGACCGGGCCAGCCGTGTATCCTTCCAAGTTCATCAGCGCGAATCGGGCCGCGTTCCAAAGCTTGTTGCAAAAGTTGCGCGGCAGCTCGAACCGTTCACTAACCACCGCCCCGCGCGGCAGGGCCAGGTCGGCCTCGGTTTGAGCCCACTGGGTAGCAAACGGCTTGCCGCAGCTTTTGCAGTCAATTCGGGGCAAGACGCGATTCTTCTTGGTCTGTTCGATGAGCGTTTGACAGTGCGGACACTCGAACTCGACCGGCATCCGCACATCCTGCGTCTCGGTGGTCAGGTACGCCAAGCCGAACCGCAGCGCGTCGGCGCCGAATTTCTCCATCACGTCGAGCGGGTCGACGCCGTTTCCCTTGCTCTTGGACATTCGCTCGCCGAAGCCGTCCAAGATCGTGGGATGAATGTAAACATTTTCGAAAGGAACCCGCCCCACGTTGAACAAGCCGGTCAGCACCATCCGCGCGACCCACAGCGTGATGATGTCGCGATTGGTGACCAGAACGCTTGTGGGGTAGTAGTACGCCAGCTCGGGCGTCTTCTCTGGCCAGCCGAGCGTGCTGTGCGGCCACAAGGCGGAGCTGAACCAAGTGTCCAAGACATCCGGGTCTTGCGCAAGCGTGTGGCCGGGAATTGCGTCGGCCGCCAGGTCTTCCTCGCGCGAACCGATCAACAGACGGCCCGACTCCTCGTCGCGATACCAATACACGTCGTCGCGCCCGGCGAACGCGGCGGCTAGGTCTTGCTCTGTGGCGGTAGGGGAATACCAAATTGGAATTCGATGTCCCCACCACAATTGCCGGCTGACCGGCCAATCGCGCTTCTCGCCCAGCCAGTCCAAATAGCCGCGGGCATACCGCTCGGGAATGATTTTGACGCGGCCGCTGCTGACGGCGTCCATGGCGGTTTGCGCCAGGTGGTCCATGCGCACGAACCACTGGTCGGTAAGCAGCGGCTCGATCGGCGTCTTCGAGCGATCCGAATGCGCCAGCTCGATTTCGCGATCTTCGACGCCTTCCAGCAGGCCTTGAGCCTCCATGTCGGCCACGACGCGCTTGCGCCCCTCGGCCAATTTCAGACCCCGGTACGGACCGGCGTTGTCGTTCAAGGTGCCGTCGAGATTCAAGATGTTGATCATGGGCAGCGATTGGCGCTGGCCCACCTCGTAGTCATTGGGATCGTGCGCCGGGGTGATTTTCACGCAGCCGGAACCCATCTCGGGTTTGGCCCACTCGTCGGCCACCAGCGGAATCTCGCGGTTGACCAGCGGCAGGCGAACTTTGCGCCCAGCGCGGGCCATGTCGCGCAGCGTCTCAAGCTGCGGCAAATGAGCATCTCGACGACGGTCCAGCTCATCCATTTGCGCCTGAATCTCAGGCTGCTGCTTGGCGGTTGCGGCGGCCAGCTTTTCCACTAGCGCCGCACGGGCGCTCTGCAGCGCCCGGCGCGGGTCGGGATGGACCGCCACCGCGGTGTCGCCGAGCATCGTCTCCGGCCGCGTGGTGGCAATGGTGACGAATTGCGGCTCGCCCGGCTGTGGATCGATGACCGGGTATTTCAGATGCCAGAAATGGCCGGCGACCGTCTCGTGAAACACCTCGTCGTCGCTGACGGCGGTTTGCAGAAACGTGTCCCAGTTCACCAGTCGCTTGCCGCGATAAATCAGCTTTTCCTTGAACAGACCGAAGAACGTGTGCCGCACGGCGCGGGTGCAGATCGGGTCGAGCGTAAACCGGGTCCGCGACCAATCGCAGCTTGAGCCGAGTTGTTGGAGCTGGCCGAGAATGCGGGCCTCGTATTGGTCCTTCCAGGCCCAGATGCGTTTGACCAGCATCTCTCGCCCCAGGTCGTGCCGAGTCTTCTTTTCTTCTTCGAAGAGCCGCTTTTCCACCACCGCCTGCGTGGCAATGCCGGCGTGATCGGTGCCCGGCATCCAGAGGGCGTTGTACCCCTGCATCCGCTTGCGGCGAATGAGGATGTCTTGCAGCGTGTTGTTTAGCGCGTGGCCCAGGTGCAGGGCGCCGGTGACGTTGGGAGGCGGGATGACGATGCAAAACGGCTTCTTGGCCGGATCGGGGGCGCTGCGCGAGTAGCCGCGGTCTTGCCAGAACTGGCTCCAGCGCTGTTGGGCCGCGGCATGGTCGTACTGTTTGGGAAGTTCGGACATGATGGAGATGCTGTTCCTTGGCCCCGGTCCATGACCGGAGGTTTTGTTGTCGAACCGCGACTCGTTGCCAGCGCAATGATTACCCGCGCGCGCCATCCTTGTACAACTTGTATTCAATGCTGTCGACCCGCGCGAGCCAACTGGCCTGGATGATGTTCGTGCTGACGCCCACCGTGCCCCACACGTGGTCCGTGCCGTCGCGGCTTTCGATCAGCACCAGCACCTTGGCGGCCGTGCCGGCCTCGGTGTTGATGACGCGTACCTTGTAATCGACCAGTTGCACGTCCGCCAGGTTCGGGTAGGCGGCGGCCAGCGCCTTGCGCAACGCCGCGTCGAGCGCGTTGACCGGGCCGTCTCCTTCGGCCACCTCGTGGCGCTGTTCGTCGCCAACGTTGATTTTGCCCGTGGCCTCGGTGGTCAGATCGCCGTGGCGGTCGGTTTCCACGGTGACATGAAAACCCAGCGTCTCAAAAAACGGCCGATAGCTGCCGG
>CAYWTU010000515.1:0-3894 GCA_964461275.1 uncultured Pirellulales bacterium
AGCTTCAACCAACCGACCCGAACCAGTCCGCGATACGGCGCCCAGCCGGCGCCGCCCTGCGATCGTTCTTGACGATAAAACGCGGCCGCTTCGCGCAGATGCGCCCGGACCGCCGGAAACTCGCGACGGTTTTGTAGGAAAATCGCCCGGTCGACCGCCTTGTCGCCCGGTGAGATCGGCGCCTGCGGACTATATGCTGCGCGCTGGACCGGCGCGGCCCGGTCTTGCATCCCCACGGTTTGACGCTTGGAAATCGGCACGCTGACGCCGAGCACTCCGACCATCATTTCATCTTCGGTGTAGCCGCTCCAGCGAACCGTGGCGTTCGGGTCGGGGTTGCGCAGATTCCGCGGCGAATTGTCGAACGTCGCCCGACAGAACACGCGGGTCCCCAGCGGCAGCAGTTTCGGTTCGGCTAACCAGTACACGGTTTGCCAATCGTAGTCGTAACCTTGCACGTCCAAGAGCGGCTCGCTCGTTCCGTTGGGGTAGCGAGCCTCATAAAAAAACGTCTTGCCCCGGAGATGCATGTGCGGCGACAGGAACTCCAGCCGCACGTCCTGGGTCGTTTGAAACTGCGCCTCGACCGGGTATTCGGCCACCAAGGGCGGGATGGCAAAGGTGCTGTTGAACGCGGCGGCGTGGTACGCCTCGCGAGTCACATCGGCCGGATCGGCGTACACCAATCCCAGCGAGCTGCGGTCAAACTGCCCAGGACCATTGGGCGTGTAGTGCATTTCGAACAGTAGTTCGGAGCCGGCGGGGATGTGAATCGCCGTGCCATCGAAGGGCCGCTCGGGAATCGTTTGCCCTGGCAGGTAGCCGGAGATCAGATTCACCATGCCGCCCAACCAGTCGTTCCAACTTTCCCAGGGGGGGCGAAAGTAGACGTTGATGTGATGCACCACGCTTCGATTGTCGGGCCGGCACCAGGACCACTTGACCCACTTGTCCGTTTGGAAACCGGGATCGACGAAGAAGTACTGGTATTCGGCCCGGCCGCCGGCGGGGACCTCGTAGGGCCGCTGGGCCATGTAGATGACCTCGTCAGGCTGACCGATCGGCCAGCCGTCGGGAAACTCGCGCGGCGGTGGAAGCTTGGCCGTGTCGCCCATTGGGGCGCCGCGGCGCACCCATTCGTAGATCAACTCTTTCTCTTCGGTGGTCAGGCGTTTGTCGTTGAGAAACTTTCCATACTGAGGGCTGGCGTGCCAGGGGGGCATCCGCTCTTGGCGGACGACTTCCTCGATCATCGCCTCCCAGCCGAGCGCGTCGTCGTAGCTCAAGAGCGAAAACGGCGCGATCTCATTGGGCCGGTGGCAATCTTGGCAGCGGCGTTGGAAAATCCGCACGATCTGATCGCTCCAGGTCACCGGACTGTCGGCGTCTGGCGTGCGCTGGCGGCCGATCAAACAGCCGACGGCCTCGGACCGCGGCGTGCGCACTGGGCGCTGCGCCAGCAGATCGTCCAGCGCCTCGGCCACGAAGTTGTGCTCCGCTTGCGGCCGCTTGTAGCCGATGCCCATCTGGTCGTCGATCCGTCCCCGGTAGCGCACCCGCCGGTCGCGATCCACAATAAAGACTTCAGGCGTCCGTTCAGCCCCCAGCAGGTCCGCCAAACGGTTCTCGACGTCGTGCAGCACCGGCAGCGAAAGCCCGTAGATCTGGGCAAAGCGGCCCAGCTCCTCGGGGGTGTCCTGTCGGTTGGAGGCAACGGCAAAGAATGCCACTTGTTGGGGCGCATAGCGCCTGGAAAGTTCCGACAACTTGGGGGCGTACCGCTGCGCCAAAGGGCACTGCGTTCCCAGGAAAATCAGGACCGTGGCCGGCCGATCGGAGAATTCATCGGACGAGCAGTCGCGGCCGTCGAGGCTCCGCAGTTCGAACCGGCCGACCGGCTCGGCGGTCCGATCGTCGGCCGCCCGCGACACGCCCGCGCCGAAGGCGACGGCGCAGAAGACTAGCGATAGCCTCGCGAGGAGGCGCAACAACAAACATTGCATCCAACCGAGGGCCGACATGAGCCTCAACTGCCGGGCGAGCGCAGGGGTATAAATCGTCTGCCGTCCATTGTAACTGTCGGCGGTCGATTGAGGGGCCCGGCCACTCAGTTGAGCACCGGCGCGGCCTAACAATACGTAGCGGATTGCCGTTCAACCGCAGCTACAGTGGTCGCCTGACCGGCGGACGTTTGACGGTCCGTTCGCGCCGGGCCAATCGCGGCGGGGCCGGGCCAATATCGGCGGCGGGTTTGCCGGCCGCTAAGATTCGAACCGCCGTCGCGTCCAATTCGCGGTAGACCTCGAAATGGTCGTTGCGGAACACCACGCTGTAGCCGTGGTGATACCGCAGAGCCCGACGCAGCGCCACGGAAAGGGCATCGGCCGATTCGCCACGCGGCAAGACAATCAGCGGCGTCTCGACAAGACCGGTTGCCGGGGCGCCGGTCTGAGGCAATTGCCGCGCCAGACGCTGAGCCGAACCGATGGGCTCACACGGCAGGCGGCAAAGATAGCTGAGCGCCTCGGCATGCGCCGGGGCAATCATTCGGTCGCCTGGCGCCTGCTCGGCAGCCAGGAACTTGGCCGTCTCGTGCAGCGATCGCTGGCTCACCGCCACCTCGTCTGGCGCCGGCCAGGCCGCACGACGCAAACTTTCGGCCAGTTGGACCGCCATCAGCAGCGAGCCGACCATGAGCGGCGCCGCAGCCGCATGGGCGGGAGGAACACGGAGCTTGTTGGCGACCCGCGGAAGTCCCTCGAGAAAACACCACGCGATCACTGGCGCTGCCGGCAGGATTCCAGGGTTTTCATCCAACCCCAGCACGGCGCCGGCCAACAGATACATCGCCACAGCCAGAACGGCAATTCGCCCCGGGCCGTGGCGCAACGCGGCCGCGCCAGCCACTACGGACGGCACGAATACCAGCGCCGCCGCCGCAATGAAAGCGCCGCGCGGCGTGGAGAATTGCGTGGCCAGATTGAACAGGTCGCCAAGTCGTTCAATGCTCCCTGTTGTCGCGCTCGCGACTGCTGGCCAAAACTCGCCGCAATACCAAGCTATGCCAACCAGGCTCCCAACGGCCACGGCGGCGCTGGTCCACGCGCGGGCCGATCGGCCGGTTGGCAAAAGCAGCCCCAAACTGGCGCCCACCGCCAGCGGCAAGGCGGCCGCATGAAAACATCCGGCGACGATCCAAGCGGCGCTGCCGAGCCACAGCCAGAAATTGTTGCTGCGCGAACCGCGGAGCCAGGCGTACATGGCAACCGCCGTCAGGCATAGTGTCGGGCCGTCGGCGGTCGGTTGACTGGCGGCTCGCGAAACCGCCAGGCTCGACGCGGTCACCAACGCCGTCAACAGCGACAGCGACCGATGGCCCAATTCACTCCACACGGCATAACAGCAGACAAGAGCGGCGGCGAGGATGAGCAGAAGCAAGGGCTTTAAGCTCGTGTCGCCGGTTCCCGCCACCCCTTGCCAGAGGGCCAACAGTCCGGGCATTCCGGGCCGCACCGGTATGGCCGGTGGCTGCCCCCAGACCGTTAGCCCGTCCCCCTGCACCAGGCTTTGGGCTGCCAGCAAGTTTATGGCTGCCTGCGGCGAAAGGTGTGGCTCGCCCGCCAGAGAAACCGCCAGCATCAGGATTACCAAAAGCGCGACCGGCAGCGGCCGGAGCCAACGCGAAATTCTCTGTCGGCGGAACTCGAAATCGAGGCTCGACGCAGATCCTGCCGCAGTGCTGGCGTGGTCGAGCATTGGAACTTCCAACCGGTAAACCGGATTGCCCATTTTACCGGACCTGCACGGACCAGTGTGTGGCCCTGTCATCGGTTCCGGCGGGGGGCCAGCTTTGACGATTCTGTCGGTCGCCCGGCCAATGGGCGCCATTTCTTG
>CAYWTU010000516.1:0-3888 GCA_964461275.1 uncultured Pirellulales bacterium
GGCAATCGTGAACGGATGGCGAAGAAGCGGGCCAAGACCGCCACTCGCGCCAAGAAAAAGGATCCCATCTTCGTCGACGGCAAGCGGCCCCGGCCGATGTACGTGGACTACAAGGACTTGGAGCTGTTGGCCAAGCTCACCAGCCGACACGGCCGGATGGTCAGTCGTCGAAAAAGCGGCTGCACCGCGGTGAGTCAACACGCCGTTTCTAAGGCCGTCAAACGGGCGCGGTTTATGGCCCTGTTGCCGTACGTTTCCGAGTAACGCCCACGTTCGGCGCCGGCGAATCCGCAGACGCATTTCTCTTGTTCGTCGTACGGTTTTGGGTGCCGCACAGTTTGGTGCGCTGCAACGATCGGGCCGCCTCTAGTTCGCGTCGCTGCCCGACTCTGACTCACCAGTGGCACGGCTGATCATCAGCCGATCGATGCGCTGGCCGTCCATATCGACCACTTCCAGCTTCAGTGAGTCCCAGGCGGCCACTTCGCCGACCGCCGGAATTCGCCCCAACAGGTCGAGCACCAGTCCGGCCACCGTGCTGTACGAGCGGGGCTCGCTGAGTTCGGGTGGAGGCTTGATTCCTGTTTCTTCGAACAACTCGTCAATATTCACGCGGCCGTCCACCAGCCAACTGTGATCGTCGCGGCGGACGATCGATTGCCGCCGGTCTTGGTGCTCGCTGTCGCGGATCTCGCCGACCAATTCGCTGACCACGTCTTCCAGCGTCGCGACTCCTTCGGTGCCGCCGAATTCGTCGAGCACCACCGCCAGTTGTGTCCCCTGCTGCTGAAACCTTTCGAGCAGCCGGTCGAGCGGCAGCGTCTCGGGCACGAACAGCGCGGGCTTGAGCATTTTTCGCAACTCGATGGGCCAACCCAGGTAGTGCTGGCGGAACAAGTCTTTGAAATGGACGAAGCCGATGATGTGGTCCAGATCGCCTTCGTACACCGGCAGCCGCGAGAAACCCGACATGGCCACGGAACCGATCACTTCCGGCGGCGGGGTGGACACGTCGATGGCCTCCATTTCAATCCGCGGGCGCATGATGTCGCGGACGGTTCGTTCCCCCAGGCGCAGAGCTTCCAAAGCGATGGTTTGCTCGGCCGCTTCGAGCACACCTTCGTCCTTTCCAGCTTTGATCAGGTGCTGGATATCTTCCAGGCTGACGCTTTGTTCGGCGCCCGGTTGATCGCCGCCGAACAACAGCATCACGGCGCTGGTGGCCCAGCCCATGACGCGGATCGCGGGCGTGGCGATCGTCTCCAGCGCCCGCATCGGCCGCGACACGAAACAGGCCAGTCGTTCGGCGTTCCGCAAGGCGAGGCGCTTGGGGACCAGTTCGCCGAGCACGAGCGAGCAGAACGAGATGGCCACGACCACGGCCCCCAGGGCGATCGCGTGACGATGCTCGACCACCCACGGCAGGGGTGCGGTTTGCAATCGATCGGCAAGAATAAGGGCCAGGTGGGCGCCGCCGAACGCCGCAGCCAGCGTGCTGACCGGCGTGATGCCGACCTGCACGGTCGGCAAAAAGCGGTTGGGGTTTTCGGCAAGCTCGAGGGCAGCCAGCGCCCCGCGGTGGCCTTCGTCGGCCAACTGGCGGAGCCGGCCGCGGCGGGCGGCGATTACGGCGATCTCCGCCGCGGCAAAAAAGCCGTTGGCCAAGATCAACAGCCCGATCATCCAGACTTCCCACCAAAACGACGAACCCACTCTGCTCCTCGACGATGGTTGTGAACCGCCTGGACTAGCGCGCGACGGGCGGCGCTGGCGCAGACGGCGCCGGCGTCCATTCTAGTCGGCCTGGAGTGGGGCAACAACGAGCGACGATTACGCCGTCGGTTGATTGCGACGGAACGATCTTGCGAGAATTTAGGAGGCGAGATCGTCTCGCTGAATTCCGGGCAAGCGCCAATCCGCTAACGAATCTTGCCCCGCGCGTCGAGCGGCCAGACGTCAACCAGCCGGTCGTGCTGGAGCACGTAAAACTCGTCGTGTAAGACGCTGGTGAAATCGCCGTAGCCGGGCACCAGCCGCAGCCGATCGCCAACTCTCAAGTGTTGCGCCGGCGGCGACAACAGCAACCGGCCGTGTTCGGCCGAAAGCTGATCGACCTGGATATTGCTTTCGTGCCCGAGCACAAACGGGCGTTCGACTTCGGCATTGTGGCTCTTGCGGCCAGCGTCAATGACGGCCCGCTCGGGCGCCGGTCGGCTGACCACCGTGGTGAGCAGCGTCAGCGCAAACTTGAATTCGGCGACCTGACAGCGGCGCCGATAGAAGGCATCCATGAAGATCAAACCGCCGGCTTGGAGTTCGGTCACGCCGGGGCAGGCCATGGTTGTGGCGTACGAACCGGTTCCGCCGGCCGATACGATCGGACACGGCAGCCCGTGGGTCAGAAGCAGGTCGCGGGTGGCGGTCAGTTCCGCCATTGCTTGCCGAATTTGGTCCGTCTTGGCCGCCGGCTCCTCGACCGTCAGCAGGTGCCCTTCGTATCCCATCAGTCCTGCGAGCGTCACGCCCGGCAACGGCGCCACAGCGCGGGCCAAGTCGAGCGTCCATTGTCCGGGCAAGACGCCGCATCGCCGCATACCCAGATCGACTTCAATCAACACGCGCACCTTTAATCCGGCCGCTGCCGCAGCCTGCGACAGTGGTTCGGCCTGCGCCAGGTTGTCGATCGCCACCATTGGATCGGACCATCGCCGCAAGGCGACCAGCCGCTGGATCTTTCGCGGGCCGACCACCTGATTGGCGATGAGCAGATCGCGAACTCCGGCCGCAGCGAAGACCTCGGCCTCGCCCAGCTTAGCGCAGGTCAGGCCGATGGCGCCGGCGGCGAGTTGCCGACGGGCGATTTCAACTGACTTATGACCCTTGGCGTGCGGGCGCCAAGCGACGTTGTGTTGGCGGCAGAGCGCGGCAATGTTGGCGATATTGGCCTGCATTGCGTCCAGGTCGATGCACAGCGCCGGGGTGTCCAACTCATCGATCGAACAGCCCAACTGGGGATGCAACATGGTGACCAACCGGGCCATTGAGACGGCAGCGCCAAATACGAAAACAACCGTCGGTTACTTCACTTCCAACATCCGCGTCAATGCCGTCAGCGACCAGTGGGCCACATCGGGGTCGACCTGAATTACATTCACCGGCGTGCCGGCAACCAGGTTTTCCAGCGACCAGCAAAGGTGCGCCAGATCGATTCGGTACATCGTGGCGCACATGCAAACGACGGGCGAAAGGAAATGGATTTCCTGTTCGGGATGTTCCTGCTTGAGTCGATTGACCAGGTGCAGTTCGGTGCCGATGGCCCATTTAGTGCCCGGCGGGGCAGCCTCGACCTCCCGGAGAATCTTTCCGGTCGAGCCGCTCATGTCCGACGCCTCCACCACTTCCATGGTGCATTCCGGGTGGACCAAAATTTTTACGCCCGGCAACCGCTGGCGAAATTGCGCCACGTGCTCAACGCGAAACATCTGGTGCACGCTGCAGTGCCCCTTCCAGAGGATGACGCGGCTGCGCTTCAGGGCTTCGGGCGTGTTGTCTCCTAGTTCCTGATACGGATCCCAGACCGGCATTTCGTCGAGCGGAATGCCCATTGCCCGCGCGGTGTTGCGGCCCAGGTGTTGGTCGGGAAAGAACAAAACGCGTTGGCTTCGTGCAAAGGCCCACTTGAGGACCGCGGCGGCGTTGCTCGAAGTGCAAACGATGCCGCCGTGACGGCCGCAAAACGCCTTCAGGCTGGCGGCCGAATTGATGTAGGTGACCGGAGTGATGTCGCGGTTGTCGATCACCTCGCCCAATTCGTCCCAGCACTGCTCGACTTGTTCGATCAGCGCCATATCGGCGATCGAGCAGCCGGCCGCCATGTCGGGCAGCACG
>CAYWTU010000517.1:0-3876 GCA_964461275.1 uncultured Pirellulales bacterium
GGGAATGTGGGCCAGCAGGTAGGGCGCGAGCTTGGCGACGGCCAATTGTTCGCCGGGGCGCACGCCGCGGGTCTTGTCCAAGAACTCGCTCATAGTCGCTCCGCTTACCCACTGACCTTGACGCCATACTGTTTCAAAACGCGCTTGGCGATCACGGTCTTGTGCACCTCATCAGCGCCGTCGTAAATTCGGGCGCCGCGCTCGTTGCGGTAGAACGTGGCCAAGACCGTGTCGTCGGTCACCCCCATGGCGCCGTGGACCTGAATCGCCCGGTCGACCACCTTGAGCATCACGTCGGCCACGAAGAACTTTATGGCCGAGATTTCCTCACGGGCCTCGTACAGACCCGCCGTGTCAATTTTCCAGGCAGCCTGCAGGACCATCAGCCGGGCCGCATTGATCTCGGCCCGGCTCTCGGCGATCCAGTTTTGCACCGTTTGTTTCGTCCCGAGCACCTTGCCGGGCGACAGTTCGCGAGTAGCGGCCCGCCGGCACATCAGGTCGTACGACCGCTCGCAGATGCCGATCCAGCGCATGCAGTGGTGAATCCGCCCTGGGCCCAACCGCTGCTGAGCGATCATGAAGCCCGCCCCTTCCGGTCCCAACCGGTACGACTGCGGCACGCGGCAGTTCTCGTAGCGGACCTCGGCGTGCGTTTCGTAATCTTCGCCGGTGTGGCCCATCATCGAAATGTTGCGAACGAACTTAAAGCCTGGGTTCTCCAACGGTACGATAATCTGGCTGGCCTGCTCGTGCGGCGGCGACTCGGGATTGGTGACCGCCATGACAATGGCGAAGCTCGCCCCGTCGCAAGACGACGTGAACCACTTATGGCCGTCGATCACATAGTCATTGCCGTCTTTAACGGCGCGCGTTTCCATCCAGGTGGGGTTTGAACCGGGGCGTTCGGGCTCGGTCATGGAGAAACAACTGCGGATTTCCCCGTTCAATAGCGGCGTGAGGAATTTGGCCTTTTGCTCGACCGTTCCGTACTCGATAAGGATTTCCATATTGCCGGCGTCGGGCGCCTGACAGTTGCAGGCGAAATGGCCCAAGGGCGAGTGCCCCAGCACCTCGCTGACCATACCGTGTTCCACCAGCGACAGGCCAAGCCCGCCGTGCTCTTTGCCGATTTGCGGCAACCAGAATCCGCGCCGCCTGGCCAGTTCGCGTTTTTCCACCAGCGTGGGCAAGAGGGCCCGAAATCCGCGGTCGCGCACCTGCGGCTCCAGCGGGATCAACTCCTCGTCGACGAACTGCCGCATCCGGCCGAGGAGGTCTTGCATGTGGGGGGCGACGCTGAAATCCATGGCCTGGTCCTTTGCGGAATCGTGTTGCGGTCGGGCGGCTGGCGGGTTCGATTCTCCGCGGCCCTAGCGGTAAGTCAACAAGCCAGGCTCGCCCAGGTGGGGAAAGGCGTTGTACGTGCTCAGTGTAAACCGGCTGCCGGAGAACAGAAACTCGCAAAACGCCGCATTTCGCACCATCCACGCCAGTTGCAATGTGGCGTCCAGACCGACCGAGAGGGCCCGCTGCACGGCCACCCCCACCGGCCCGCCGGACGTGACCACCGCCACCCGCCGGTTGCCTTGGCCGGCCACGATTTCATCCAAAGCGGCGTGCGTGCGCGTTTCAAACGCCCGCCAGCTCTCCACGTCGGCCAACTCCAGCTCGCCGCCTGCCCACTTGCGAATCACCACCTCGTACATCCGCTGAAACATCCGCAGTTGGTTTTCGCGGCCCTCGGCGGCCGTGAACTCTTCGTGCAGCCGACGAATGCCGGTATGTTCCTGAACGAGCTGGGGCAGCGCCAGCTTGAGCACCTCCTCGGCCTGATATTCGTCCAGACCCGGCAGTAGCTTCGGCTCAGGCCAAGATCGACCGGCCGCGCGAAGTGGGGCGCCGATCCGTTCGGCCGTGTCCGCGTGGCGCCGGCGCGGGCCAATGAACACTTCGTCGAAATCCGGACCGGCGGCGGCCCAATGCTCGCCGAGTTTTTGCGATTGAAGCCGACCTGTTTCGGACAGCCGGTCGTAATTGTCCTCAAAGAACGAGGCCTGACCGTGGCGAATGACCCAAAGCGTGCTCATGTCACCGTCGTTCCAACAATTGATCCGCCACGCGGAGGGCGTTGGCGGCGATGGTCAGGCTGGGGTTGATGCCGCCGCTGGTCGGAAAGAACGACGCGTCGACCACGTACAGGTTATCCAATCCGTGGGCCCGATTGCAGGGGTCCAGAACACTGGTTCTCGGGTCGCCGCCGAAGCGGCAGGTGCCCGTGATGTGCGCAATGGCCGTGTTGTCAGTGGCGGCACGGAGTTGAATCGGTTTGTATGCCCGCAACACGCGGCGAAGTTCGTGCTGAAACACCTTGAGACGTCGCTGTTCCGGAGCACGCAAGTGAAAACTCATTTGCACCTGCTGCCGTCCCTCGGGGGTGATCGGCGGTGAAGCGGGAACGAGAAAGTTGTCGGCGTAAGGCAGGTCTTCCATGATTGCCGCCAAAACGATCGCCCGCGTTGTAATGCTCCGCCACAACCGCATGGCGACCGGCCGCGACCATTGCAGCCCTTGAAATGCCGGCTGGTTGAGGAGGAAACCCAAGGGCGGAATGGGGCCCAACGACTGAATCGTGCCGAGCTTTCCCAACGGGCCGTCGTACCAGTCGTTGAAACAGATTTCCTTGTCACGAACCTCGCCGCCGGTGTCTGGGATGCTCTTGGCCTTAAGAATGACCAGATCGATGCAGTGCCGCATCAGGTTGCGGCCCACCTGACCGCTGTCGTTGGCCAGGCCTTGCGGCCAATCGGCGCTTTTGGAATTCAACAAAAGCAGCGGCGTATAGAGTCCGCCGGCCGCGAGCACAACTTGCTTGCCGCGCAGGGCGATTTTCTTGCCGCGCCAGTCGCACACAACCTCCGTCACCCGCGTGCGGTCGGCCTCCAGTTTGAGCGCCACAGCGCCGGTCATCAGCGCGGCGCCGTGTTGTTCCACGGCCGGGCCCACGCAAATCCGGCCCGCGTCGTTCTTGCACGGCTGGGCACAAAGAATTCCTTGACAGGTATGGCACTGAGGCAAGTGCTCGCAGGCCAGGTGGATGCGATAAGGATGCAGGCCATGCGCGGCAAAATGCTCCGCCAGTTCGGCGTTGCCGGGAGTTGTGGGTGGCGGGGGCAAAAGGTGCTCGGCTTCGTGCGCGGGGCGCAGAGGGTCGGGCGTCCCGCGGACGCGATACAGCTTCTCCGCGGCTGTATACCAGGGGGCAAGCTGCTGGTAGGAAATGGGCCACGCTTCGGGGAGCGTCGAACCGTCGGCGTCGATGTGTGCGGCGCGGGGTGTAAAATCGGACGGAAACAATCGCTCGCAAGCCATGCCGTACAGGGCGGACGAGCCTCCGACGCCGCCGCCGATCATGGCATGATAGTGACGCCGCTTGCGGCCTGAGACGTCTTCGATTTCGTCGACGCTGCGGCCGGCGGCCACAAGCTGCCGAACCTGTTCGGCCTGCGGCAGGCGATCGAAGTGCAGGACGTCGTCGGGGTAACAACCGCGAATGGCGCTGGGGTTCGAAAAAAGGGTGCTGGCGCCCTTTTCGACGAACAGCACTTTCTGGCCTGCGGCCGCCAGTGCGTACCCCAGCGTGCCGCCCCCCATGCCGGCCCCTACGACAATCGCGTCCCACGTCTGGCGCTCGGGATCAATCGGCTCGCCGGTGCTGGTCCGCTCGGTCATGTACGCCGCTATCTAACGAGACTCACGGTTCAATCCGCGCAGTGAGGCTGCGTTAGATTACGCGCGCGCCAAAGAGTTGACAACGGCTACTTCCCTTGACGACGCCGGCCCCGCAACGCCATCGCCGCGGCGCCGATGACCATC
>CAYWTU010000518.1:0-3872 GCA_964461275.1 uncultured Pirellulales bacterium
CCCAGCCCCGGGGGGTCGAGGATCGTGAAGCGAATTCTTCCCGGTGGAATGGTGGTGAGCAGTCGCAGCATAAGCGCCTGCACCGCGCCAATGGCCTGCTCTCGCACGGCCCCGCCCGCCCGCAACAGGACCGATGCGTGTTGCGGAAACTCGACCAGCGCTGGCAGCGACCAATCGACGCCGGCGGATCGCCCGTTGCCTGGTGCGTGTGAGCCGTTGCCCAAACCGGAGGCCAAGGCGCCAGCCGGTTCGTGCCGCACGCGAAACTCGCCCAGCCGCAGGCAAGCCGGCAGGTCGGTCGCCGGCCGCCAACTTTCCCACTCGGGACTGGACCAACTGGGATACAACGTCTCAGCCGCACTGCGCACCTGGTTGACCTCTTCGGCCATCGCCGCCACGCCCGCCGTCCAGCGCTCGACCATTTGACGCTGCGTTTCCTGCTGCCGGCGTTGAAATTGTTGGCGTTCGGCCTCGAAGGTCGCCTGCGCCTCGCGCCGGGCACGATCGAAATCGGTAAGCAACTCCTCGCGGCGGCGGCCGTGATCGTTTTCCAGGCGGCGAACTTCCAGGTCGCGGCGGCGCGTCGCCTCACGGACGGCGCGGTCGTGCGCCTCGGCCGCATGGTGCAACTCGGCCGGCGCTTGGCCGGCCAAGTCGGCGTCTTGGCGCTGAAAGGCCCGGTCGAAGAGAGCCAACTCGGTCCGCAGCTTTTTTCGCAGCTCTTGTCGTTCGCGGCGATAACTGCGCAGCGCTCCCTCGCGCCAACGCTGTCCCGCCTGTGCCGCCAACTGCAGGTTGGCGCATATAGGCTGGAATTGAGCCAGCGCCTGTCCGGCGGCGATCGAGCGCATCAGCAGCCACGTGGAAAGTGACAACGCCGCAGCCCCGCCCACGCTGACAATCGCCAAGAACGTCGCTTCCAGCCGCAGCCACCAAATGCCCGGCGCGGCCAGCAGGGCGCCGTACACCACCAGCAACACGGCCAGGCCCCACACGCTGACCTGCTTAGGCAACCACAGGTTCGCCAGCCGCTGTGTGTGGGCGTCGGCCGCCTGCAATGCCCCCCGCAGCACGTCATTCAACGGCTGCCCTGGCGGCAACACCGGCGGCGGAGCGGCCGGATCGGCCGCCGGCTCGGCAACGCCATAGCGCTTGAGCCATTGCCGTGCGGCTTCGAGCCGGCCATCAAGATTCGAGTTCAATCCGCTGGTCTCGCGCTCAACGTCGCCCATTTTCGACTTCAGGCCCAACTTGGCCGATTCGTATAGCGCCGTGGCCTCGAACCGCTGTTCCTGTTGCGCCGCCTCGGCCTGGCGACGGACCGTCTGAACTCGGTGGGTGACTTCTTCCATCTGTTGTTGATACGCGCGTTCGGCCTCTTCGAGGGCCCGCTGGCATTCCTCCTGGGCCGACCGTTTGCTGTCGGCGGTCCGCCGCTCGAGCGCCGCCAGCTCGGCGTCGCGGTCGGTTTCCAGGCTTGCCCGCCGCATGGCGTACGATTTTTCGGCAGCGGGCCCGGCCTGGGTGGCCTGCGCGCCGAGCTGTTCGCGCTGCGAGCGGTCGTCGGCAATCAACTGGTCGAGCGCGCGAAGCAGCCGCTGTTCGCGCTCGATCAGGTGCAGCGGATCGTGGAACACGGGGCGTTCGCCTTCCAACAAGCGGCGCTGGAAATAGTGGGGCACGGCCTTCAGTCGTCGCGCAACGCACAGTCCTGCCGTGCTTGAACAAACTCTCCCGCTAGCCGATTCATCCGCTCGATGGTTCGCTGGACCAACGGCTCCAGAGGGTCGATGTAATGCTCGCCAAACTCGCGCTGCCGGGCGTCGCGCCAGTGCTGGCTGGCCTCCTGCCATTGCTGATGGAGTACCTGCCAAGCGTCGTGCAATCTTCCGGCGCTGCCGCTGAAATCGCCTGCTTTCATGGCAATCGATCCTCCGGCGGCGGCGCGGTTTGGACGTACGCTTCCAAGGCGGTCAGCATCCGTTCCAACTCGGCCACCGCCCGCGGCATCTCGCCGGCCAGAAAATCGGCTAGCTGTTGCGTCGGAAGCCGATAGTCGCGAACCTCATCTTCCAGCCGCAGCGCCCAGCGCTTCGTCAATTTTAGCTTGTCCTCGGCCTCTTCGCGGCGACGCCTGGCCTTCTGTACCGCGACCTTTTGTTCCGTACAAGCCGGCGGATCGCCCCGCACAATCGCCATCCGCGCCCGATCCAGTTCGGCCTGAGCCTCGGTGACCTTCAGCTCCCGCCGGCGCAGTTCCGCCTGCCACTGGCCGGGCAGGTCTTCGGTAATCCAACGCAACCCTTGCCCTGACTCCATGTCAGCGGCGGACAATGCGTCGGCCGCCGTTTCCCAAAATTTGATCAGCGCCGCCCGCACCCGCTGCAATACTTCCAAGTTGTCGATATGCGCCCGATCGAACATCAATATTTTCCGCGGCAGAAAACAAGTCCCCGAACTTCGACCGGACCGCCTCGGTGAACGCTTAACGCTGGTGCAGGTATTCTTCGATCCGCTCCGCCTTCCGCAGCAGAAATGGCACGTGCTGGTCGCTGGCCTCCAGGAACCGATTCACCACTAAAAGTGTTTGCTCGAACTCGGCCGTAAACTTATCGTGCTCCTGGTCGCGCCACGATTGTCCCAGCGAAGCCAATTGGCTGTGCATGACCGCAATGCGGTTTTGCAAATCGCCGTTGAACGCCTTCAGATTGTGGGCAAACCGCCGCAGTTCGGCTGGGTCGACCAGAGCCTTGGACATGGGATTTCTCCAGAATAATCGGCTGTCCGACGCCCACGCGGATCCCGTCGCGAACCGCCGCCGGACGTACAACCTCCATTGTCTGCCGCGGTTGATTCCCCGGCAAGCCGAAGCCGGCGTGCCAATGGTTTGGTGCGAACCGTCGGTCTGTCCTACAATGAGGCCGTCGGCCTTGTGAGGTTTCAGCCCTATGACCACGGACGAGCCCGACGGTTCGGCCCTGCCTTTGCTCGGAGCGTTTGCCATGCGAGTGTCGAGCACACCCACGATTTCGCGCCGCACGTTGATCCACTTTGGAGGGCTGGGACTGGCAGGACTGTCTCTGGCCCACGTCTTGCGCGGGCGGGCTCGGGCAGCCTTGGCGACGGCATTGCCCACCGACACCTCTGTGATCCACGTGTTTCTGGGGGGCGGCCCCAGTCACATCGACACGTTCGACCTGAAGCCGCTGGCGCCGGCGGAGATTCGCGGCGAGTTTGCACCGATATCCACTAGCGTCTCCGGCGTGCAGATCGGCGAGCACCTACCGCTGGTGGCTCAATCGATGCACCGCCTGGCGCTGGTGCGAAGCGTGGCCCATGCCAACGCCAGCCACCTGCCCGCCTCGCATTGGATGGTCACCGGCCATCAGCCCCCGCCTAGCACCACCTCAAACGTCAATCCCTACTGCGGCGCCGTGGCCGCCCGGGTGCGCGGCCCGAACGTCGCAGGCCTGCCGGCCTATGTGAGCATTCCGCGGCGGCAGTTGTTGGGTGGCGCTGCGTATTTAGGATCGGCCTATAACCCGTTCACTACGGAAGCCGACCCCAACGCCAAGAACTTTCGTGTGCAAAACCTGGCGTTTCCGCGCGGATTGGACGCCCAGCGGTTGGACGACCGACGCGGACTCTTGGCCCAGCTCGACCGCTACCGCCGCGACGTTGACCGGCACGGTCAGATGACCGGCATCGATAAGTACGCCATGGCCGCCATGGAAATGGTCACCAACGCCGCGGCCCAGCAGGCGTTCGACATTGCCCAAGAGCCGGCCGAGCTCCGCGACCGCTACGGCCGTACGTCGGGTGGCCAGGCGTGTCTTTTGGCGCGACGATTGGGCGAGGCGGGCGTGACGTTC
>CAYWTU010000519.1:0-3871 GCA_964461275.1 uncultured Pirellulales bacterium
GTTGGCCAACACTTTGGAGCACAAGGTTGGCAAGGCGTCGGGCGCGATCCCCGTCAGCCAATACTTGCGCAACGTCCGTACCTGCTGGGCGGGAATCTGCAAGTCGCGGATCGCCGTCAGCGTGCTTTGCGCCACGGGGTCCATCACCCCCGGCTTGGGCAAGACGTGCACCAGCAGCGATCCGCTTTCGCCGCCGGACGCCACCGCCTCGCTGCCGGGACGACCGATGGCCGCTCGTTCCACCACGTCGTCGCACAATAGGTCGCGCGCCAGGCGGGCCGCGTCGTCGGAATTCAGCGAACCTTCGACGAGGAAACCGCGGGCGCTGTGCACCGCTAGGCCTTGGGCCAGCCCCAATTCAGCCGCCTCGGCCGTGACTCGGCGGGCGTCTAAGTCGGGCTGCCCTTCGGCCGGATGAACGTCAATTTCCCACAACATGCCGGCGGCCTCCTAGCCCGGTGATCAGCGCTTCTTCGTACCCCGCTCCGCCAAGTCGCGGCGCGACTTGGCCTCTTCCAACAGCGCCAGCACGGCGGATTCGTCACCGGAAGCCAGCGCGTCGTGAAACTTGGCAAGCTGGCCCTGCATGCGGCGCAGCGCCCCCATTAGTTCTTGGCGATTTTGTGAGAATATCTGCCGCCACAACTCCGCTTCGCCGGCCGCCACTCGCGTCGTGTCGCGCCAACCGCTGGCGGCTAGCGGCAACGCCTCGACGGGCGTCACGGCCGCCAGCGCCGCGGCCACCGCATGGGGCAGGTGGCTGGTGGCGGCCAGCGCCGCGTCATGCTCGGCGGGAGACATGGTGGCCACTTTCGCTCCCAGTGATTTCCAAAAACTGCGGACCGCGTTCAGGTCGCGCGGCGACGTTCGCGGCGTTGGCGTCACTACGACCGTTCGGCCTTCGAGCAGCGTCGCGTCGGCCTCGCCCGGACCGCGTTTCTCGCTGCCGGCCAGCGGATGGCTGCCGACGAACCGTGTGTTGGCAGGCAGCGCGGCCGACAGTTCCGCCACAATCTGGCCCTTGGTGCTGCCCGCGTCGGTAACCAGCGCCTGCGGCCGAGCCGCGACGGCGGCCCGAACGTGTGCGGCGATTTGCGCGACCGGCGTACAGACCACCACTACTTCCGCGTCGGTGACGCCGCGGGCCAGGTCGGTGGTCGTCAGGTCGCAGGCGCCCACCTGCTTGGCTTGCCGCAGGCTGGCGGCGCGACGGCCGATTCCCACCACGTGGCGGGCGAGCTTGCGGCGACGGAGGGCCAGGCCGATCGATCCACCGATCAGGCCGACTCCCACAATCGCCACCGTGCCCCACCTGCTCATTGATCGGCGCCACCTTGCACGGAGTCGTATGCCCAACGGGGAGTCTTCACCGTTACATTGTCGCCACCGCCGGAGGTGTAGGGTGCCGTTGAGCGGCGCAGCTATTGTGCCATTGTCAATGACAGCTTCGCCGCGAAACGCACCGTGCGTGGCAATTCATGGTGCGTTTCGCGGCGACGTTGTGCTTGAAGATGGCGGGCGGACCGCGCCGCTCAACAGCACCCTACTCGTTCGGTCGCAATAGCCCTTGAATTCCACGATTCGCCCGTCGGGGGAAAATTTGCACCGGTATTCTATCGCGACCGCCGGAAGGCCGAAAGGAGCGAGGCCGCGCCGGCCGACTGAAACGATCGGCCAATTAGGGCTATAATGCCCGCTTCTGCCGTGCAACAGCGCGCGCAATAGCCGCGCCGCGCTCGGGCATTGAGGAACTCCCATCGTGTATTCCGCCTTGACTGGCGCCCGAGCGTCGCAAACTGAGTTGGCCCAGCTTTGTCGCCGCTGGGCGATTGCGCTCGAGGCGGGCATCGACATCCGCCGCCTGCTGGCCCGCGAAGGAACGGCCGCTGGCCGCCATGCCTTGGGGCGGCGGCTCCAGCAGATTTCGGGCGAGGTTGCCGCCGGCCATTCGCTAACCGACGCCATCGACCGAACGGGCGAATTCTTTCCGGTGCTGTTTCGCGAGATGCTGCACGTGGGCGAGGAAACCGGCAAGACGGCCGAGGTGTTTCGTCAGTTGGCCGAGCACTATGACCACCAGATCAAGTTGCGGCGAATGTTCTTGGCGGCCCTGACCTGGCCGGCGATTCAATTGTTTGCCGCGGTGATGATCGTGGGCCTGGTGATTTGGCTTTTGGGCATGTTGCCGACGCGCGCCGGCCAAGAGCCGATGGACATTTTGGGATTCGGATTGGTGGGCAACCGCGGGTTGGTGATCTATTTCACGATCGTCGGCAGCGTTGCCGCGGTGGTGGCGGGGCTGGTGTTCGCGCTGCGCCGCGGCCTGTTTTGGACCGCGCCGTTGCAGCGGGCGATCTTGCTCGTGCCGGCCGTGGGGCCCAGTCTGCGCACGTTGGCGCTGTCGCGGCTGGCCTGGTCGCTGCACTTGACGTTGGACACCGGCATGGACTTGGCCCGAGCGTTCAAGTTGAGCCTCAATAGCACCCACAACGACCACTTCATTCGCCACACTCCGCAGATTATCGAGGCGGTCACCAGCGGCCACGAAGTGACCGAAGCGCTGGCCCATACGCGGTCGTTTCCCATCGATTTTCTCGACGCCGTTGACACCGGCGAGCGCAGCGGACGGCTGCCCGAGACGTTAGGCGTGCTGTCGCGCCAGTATCAGGAAAAGGCCCAACAGGCGCTGGGTGTGCTCACGATGGTGGCAGGGTTTATGGTTTGGGCGCTGGTGGCGCTGCTGATTGTGCTGATCATCGTGCGCATTTTCATGACGGCCTATCTGGGGCCGATCAACGAAATGCTCGACGCGACGTAACGGCGACGCGACTTTGCGCCGTTGACCGTCGGTGTTGCGCTCCATGGAAGTCGCGTACTTGAGACGCGATTTCAGCCCCTGCGCGGATTCGTACGCCGCGGCGCTGAGACCCGATTGCATCTGCGTTTTTCCGGCGTTTTTTGCATTGACGCCCGGCCGCCCGCGCCTATAAATGCCACAGAGGGTCGCGGCAGCCCCGCGACGAACGATCTACGACAACGCAAGTCCAACCGACGTCATCCGCCCTTACCGGCGAACTTTCTTGGAGACAATTGACATGCAAGGCCATCCGCAAGCTATCGAGGCGCTCAATGGCGCGCTGACCATCGAACTGACCGCCATCAACCAGTACTTCTGTCAGGCCAAGATGTGCAAGAACTGGGGCTACCACAAACTGGCCGCCAAGCACTACCACGAGTCAATCGGCGAAATGAAACACGCCGAGATGATCATCGACCGCGTGCTGTTCCTCGAGGGTGTGCCAGAGATCGCCCGCTACGACGTGATTCGGGTGGGCGCCAACGTCAAAGAGCAGTTTGAGAACGACTTGGCGCTCGAGACCAAGGGGGTTCAGGCCTACAACGAGGCGGTTGACCTGTGTCTCAAGCTCAAGGACGGTGGGACGCGCGAATTGATGGAACGCATCCTGGTCGAGAGCGAGGAACACGTGGACTGGCTCGAGACACAGCTCGGGATCATCGCGCAGATCGGTCTGGAACGATACCTAGCCGAGCAGATGGGCGAAGAACCTGCGGCCGGGCATTAAGACTCTAGCCCGCCGGGCACTAAGACGCTACCAGTGAAACTTTAGCCAGTCCGCTGCCGCTGGACGTACTCTTTCAGCGCCCGATGGCAGCCCATGCAGCCATCGCCGGCGCCGGTTTCGCGCGTCAAGTCTCGAAGGCATTGGGCCTGGCATCGCTCGACCGCCTCCAGCACGTCATGTTCGGTGACGTGCAGGCAGTGGCAGATAACGGTCGAGTTGGCGCCGTAACGTGGACTCATGACAGCGGTGAGAGTCGCAGGATTACTCGAATGGAACCGTGTTGCGGT
>CAYWTU010000520.1:0-3870 GCA_964461275.1 uncultured Pirellulales bacterium
GCCGTCGAGTTGTTTTCGCAGTTTCAGCACACGACACGCCTGCTGTTTGAAATGCAGCGTTCGCAACAGTCGTTGGCCGAGCGCTATCTGGACGCGCAGGAGCGTTTGCTGTCGGCCTGTTTGGGCCAAGACCCCGGTCCGCGGATGCTGTCGCCCGCGACCCAGATGCCGGCGCTGATTCATGTGCCGCGGCTGGAAGTCGCCATGCCGACGGCACAGCCGGCGGCCGAATCGCCAACGCTGGTCGCGCCGACCGCGGTAGCAGCCCCAGCCGCGATGCGTGTCGCCCCGGCGGCGCCGGCGCAACGTCCGCCGGTCTTGGTGCCGGCGCGCACTTCGGTCGCGCCTCCAGCGACGATTGCGCCTGTGGCGGCTGCGACGCCAGTAGCCGTCGCGGCGCCCGCCGCTCAGGTCGTCGCAGCCACGCCTGCCGCCCCCCTGGCAAGTGCAGCGGCCGCCGGTCCGCCGCAGACCGAGCAGTTCCGGCAAGACCTGTTGGCAATCGTCAGCGAACGGACCGGCTACCCGGTTGACATGCTCGACGAGGAATTGCCGTTGGAGGCAGGTCTGGGGATCGATTCGATCAAGACGGTGGAGATTTTCAGCAAGCTGAAGGACTACCACCAATGGTTTGCCGAAGACGGCCAAGACGAAGAAGAGCGGCTGACCGAGTTCACCAAGCTCAAGACGCTGCGCGACATCATCAATTCGTACGACCGACGGCGGCAAGTGTACGCCGCGGGCAACGGCCAGCCGGCGCCCGCCGCGCCTGAGTCGAACGGCTCCGCCCCGCCAGCCGGCAACGGCTCGGTGGAGCGGTTGGCGGTGACGGCGGCCGAGGCGCCGCACGTCAACGGCTCAAAAAAAAATTCCCGAAAGGCCATCTCATCCTCGTAGTGGGTGACGCGCCGGAAGTGAGCGCGGCGGTGTGTGCGGCGCTGGTCGGCGAGGGGCACTTGGTGCGACGTGTTTCGTTGGGTGCGGTGGTCGCGCGACAAGGCGCCGACGGCTTCACCGCCGACCTGACGTCGGCCGAGCAGGTGGCCCAGTTGCACCGGTTGATCCAGGGCCCTGAAGGCCGTCCCGTCGGCGGCGTGATCAACCTAATGGGGCTTTGTCCGCCGTGGCAAACGACGGGCGTTCCCGCGGAGAAGGACGTGTTGCGAATTTGTCATAGCGCCTTCAACCTGGCCAAGGAACTGGCCGACGATTTGCGCACCAGCGCCGCCGCAGGGGGCGGCTGCTATTTGAACGTCACCGGCTTGGATGGGCAGTTCGGGCTGGACCATTCGGCGTCGCCGCGGCTGGCCGCCGCCGGCACGCTGGGAATCACCAAGACGTTTAGCCGCGAATACCCCAAGCTGTTGGTCAAAAACGTGGACGTCGATCCGACTCAGGCGGCGCCGGCGCTGGCGGCGCAGTTGATTGAAGAGTTGACCGTCGACGACGGATTGCTTGAGGTCGGCCGCAGCGGGGGCCGCCGCTGGCAGATCGAACTCGAGCCCCAACCCCCGGCCGGCGATTTAGGGCCCCTGGAACTGAACCGGGAATCGGTCGTGCTGGTCACGGGCGGCGCCTACGGGGTGACGGCCGAAGTGAGCAAGGCGCTGGCGCACGCGGCGCGTCCGCGGCTGGTCTTGGTGGGCCGATCCGAATTGCCGGGCCCAGAGCCGGCGGAATTTTTGGGGCTCGACGGACCGCCGCTGCGGGCAAAGTTGATCGAACTGGCGCGGGCTCGAGGGGGCAAGGTGGCGCCGGCCGAAATCGAACGCGAGTTTTCACGCGTCCGCAAGGACCGGCAGATTCGCGCCTCGGTCGACGAGTGTCGGCGGGCCGGGTCCGAAGTGGAGTACCACGCCATCGACGTCCGCAACGCGGCACAGTTCGGCGGTCTGATTGACGACCTGTACGTCCGCTACGGCCGAATTGACGGCGTGGTGCATGGGGCCGGCGTCATCGAAGACAAGCGTATCGTCGACAAGTCGCTGGACAGCTTTGACCGCGTGTTCGGCGTCAAAGTGGACAGCGCCCTGACGATGGTCGGCAAGCTGCGGAGCGAGTCGCTGAAGTTTCTGGTCTTTTTCTCTTCGGTGTCGGGCCGCTTTGGCAACGCCGGTCAGGCCGACTACAGCGCCGCCAACGAGTTCTTGAACAAATTGGCCGACTACCTGGACCGCGCCTGGCCGGGGCGGACGGTGGCGGTCAACTGGGGCCCCTGGGACGGCGGCATGGTCAGCGATGAATTGCGACGGATGTACACCGCGGCCGGGATCGACCTGATCCCGATCGACGAAGGGATCGCCTGGCTGTTGACGCAGCTTCGCGAGCCGACTCAGCCCAGCGCCGAAGTCGTCGTATCGGGCGGCGTGCAACAGATGTTGCGCGGCGGCCGCGAGCCGCTGGCCGTGCAACACAGTTAACTCACCGAACCAACTTCCATCGAGCGCAGTTTTTTCATGTCGGCCGGTCAAGACATCGCGATTGTCGGAATGGCGTGCGTCTTTCCCAAGGCTCCCGACCTGCGCCAATATTGGGCCAACCTGGCGGGCGGCGTAGACGCCATCGGTCCGTTGCCCGCCGACCGCTGGCACGAGACATCGAATTTCGCGTTGCCTAAGGGGCACGAGGTTTTTCTGCCCACGCATCGGGGCGGTTACCTGCCGTCGAACCTGCCGTTCGATCCGTTGCCTTTCGGCGTCTTGCCGAACCTGGTGAAGTACGGCGACCCCGATCAGTTCTTGATGCTGCACGTGATCGATCGCGCGCTGAAGGACGCGCGGATTACCGACGACGCCCCCGTCCGACAGCGGACCGACGTGGTCATCGGCCGCGGCGGCTACGCCACCGGCAAGCTGGTGGAGCTGACGCTTCGCACCGAGCTATTCGACATTTTTTTGGAATCGCTGGACCGCAAGTTTCCGGAATTGATGCGCGACAGCCGGCGGCAAGAATTCGAGACCTACCTGCGATCGACGTTGACGCCGCTGGACCAGGACAACGTTTCGACGGCGGTGAGCAACATCACCGCCAGCCGAACGGCCAACCGGCTGAATTTGCGCGGGGCGGCCTACACCGTGGACGCGGCATGTGCCTCGAGCCTGTTGGCGACCGAGCAGGCGGTCATGCGGCTGCGCAGCGGTCATTGCGATGTGGCTGTGGCGGCCGGGCTGTTTCTGAGCCTGACGCCGACGTTCATGTACGTTTTCCATCGGCTGGGCGCGCTGTCGCCGAGCGGACAGATTCGGCCGCTCGACCGCCGGGCCGACGGCCTGTTGGCCGGCGAAGGGGGCGGGGCGGTGATTCTCAAACGACTGGAAGACGCCCAGCGCGACGGCGATTTGATTTACGCCGTGATCAAGGGGGTCGGTTCGGCCAGCGACGGCAAGGAAGTGGACGTCTTGGCTCCGGCCAGCGGCGGACAGGTGTTGGCCTTGGAGCGTGCCTACGCCGACGCCGACGTACCGCGCGACAGCGTCGGTTACCTGGAAATGCACGGCACGGGGACACTGGTCGGCGACGCGGCGGAGATTGAATCGATCAAGCGGTTCTTCGGCACATCGGGCGCCCCGCCGACGGCTCGGGCGATGGGCAGTGTGAAGAGCATGATCGGCCACACCATGCCGGCCGCGGGAATCGCCTCGCTGATCAAGACTGCCTTGTCGCTGTCGAACAAGATCATTCCACCCAGCTTGCACTGCGATGAGCCGCGGCCGGAACTGGAAGATGCGCCGTTTTTCGTCAATACCCAGACCCGGCCCTGGATTCACAACACGGCGCTGGGGCCCCGTCGGGCGGGCGTGAACGCGTTTGGCTTTGGTGGCATCAACGCCCACCCTGTGTTGGAAGAAGCGGCCCAACCTCCGGGCAAGA
>CAYWTU010000521.1:0-3864 GCA_964461275.1 uncultured Pirellulales bacterium
TGGTTCGGGCCGCCGCCGCGAATCTTGACGTGCTCGATTCGCCTTACGAACTGTTGCTCGAAATCAAGTCGCGAAGCCAGCTCCTGGTGGGCATGACCGACGCTACGTTGTCGCATGGCGAAGCCTGGCACTTTTCGCGGGTGGGTCGATTGTTGGAAAGGGCCGATAAGACGTCGCGCATCTTGGACGTCAAATACTTTTTGCTGTTGCCGTCGCTGGGCGACGTGGGCTCGTCGCTGGACGTGGTCGGCTGGTCCGCATTGCTCAAGAGCGCGAGCGCCCTGGAGATGTATCGCCAGCGCCACGGACGTTTGGACCCGGCACACGTGGTGGATTTCTTGCTGCTGGACCGCCACTTTGCCCGTTCGGTGCGGTTCTGCCTGGTCAAAACTGAAGAATCGCTGCATGCCATTAGCGGCGCGCCGTTCGGCATGTTTAGCAATCGAGCGGAACAGGCGGCCGGCAAGCTCCGCGCCGACCTGGACTACACCGACTTGGCGGATATCTTTTCGGTGGGCATGCACGAATTCATCGATCACTTGCAATCGGATTTGAATCGCCTGGGACTGGCCGTTCACGAAACATTTTTTGCGCCGCCGGTTGCAGCCGCCAAGCCGTCCTCCACGCCGCGGATGGTGCTGGCACGGTCGGCGGAGAACCACCCCGCGGCGGCGCTGGAGGAGGGAAGGACGCAGTGACTTTTTGCCTGGGAATGAAAGTGGCCGACGGACTGGTGGGCCTCGCCGACACTCGCATCACGTCCGGGTCGGAGTGCATCACCGCCCACAAGGTGACCGTGCATCAGACCGGTAACGAGTCGTTTTTTCTGATGACTTCGGGTCTGCGCAGCGTACGCGACAAAGCGCTCACCTACTTCGAGGAAACGATGGAAGGGCTTTCCGAGCCGTTTTCCCGTTTGTATCAGGCGGTGAACTGTTTTGCCCACCAATTGCGCCGCGTAGCCGAAGAAGACCGCGAGGCGCTCGAGCGGAGCCGGCTGTCGTTCAACTTGTACGCCTTGCTGGGCGGACAACTGTCCAGCGACAAGGAACACCGCTTGTACCTGCTGTACCCTGAAGGCAACTGGGTGGAGATCGGCCACGGCACTCCGTACTGCATCATCGGTGAGTCTGGGTACGGGAAGCCGATTCTCGACCGCACATTGAAGCATTCCGACACCATGGCCCACGCACTCAAAGTGGGATGCCTGGCGTTCGATTCCACGCGAATCAGCGCCGCCAACGTCGATTTCCCCATCGACGTAGTGGCCTACCGCCAGGCGACGGGGGCCATCGTGCAGCACCGCTACGAAAAGCACGATCTCGTTGAGATTTCCAATTGGTGGCAGCAGCGGCTGCGTGACGCGCTTGCGGAGTTGCCTTCGGATTGGGTTTCCGCCGCCTTTCAGATGGAGACGTCCGTGGAAACCACCATCCCGATCAAGAAAGGCGTCTAGAATCGTGCGATATCAGATCAAGCACGTCACCAGGCACTACTATGACCGGCCCGTGTTTTGCGAGCCGCTTAAACTTCGCCTGCGCGCCCGCGACGATCCTCAGCAGCGGACGGTTTGGCATCGGCTGGACATCGATCCGGCGCCCGTGGGGTGCGCGGAGTCGCTCGATTTGGAAGGCAATCGCTTCTGGCTGGCGTGGTTCGCCGAAACGACGTTGCGAATGTGCGTCACGGCGAGTTCCGTGGTTGATGTGCAGCGCGACAATCCGTTTGATTTCTTACTCTGCGAGTACGGCCGATTGCTCCCTTGGCGGCCGACGCCTGGGGAGGCGGCACTTTGCGAATACTATGGCCGGGAGGATGAACCCAGCGTCGTTATCGCCGACTTGGCGAAGACCATTTTGGGCCAGGTGGACGGTCAGACTTTGTCCTTCGCCGTCCAGGCGACCGCCTGGGTTCACGCGAATATTCTTTGTCGACCGCGGCTCGACTGCCCGCCCCGCCCGGCGGCGGAAACAGTGCAGTGCGGAGAAGGCGCCTGTCGAGACCTGGCGGTATTGTATAACGCACTATGCCGAGCCGTGGGGCTGCCGGCGCGGTTCGTCAGTGGGTACGCCTACTCGGACGACGAAAAAGCCAGCGAGTTGCACGCCTGGTCCGAGGTCTATATGCCCGGCGCCGGTTGGCGCGGCTTTGACCCATCCCTTGGATTGGCCGTGGGGGGACAACATGTCGTACTGGCGGCTGCCAAGGACCCGGCCGAAGCGGCCCCCAGCGAGGGGCGATTTCGCGGCACGAACGCACGGTCAAAAATGGAAACGCAACTGATCGTGCGCGTGGTTCCAGAGTCAGACGCGCATTCCAACCCGCTCCCAACCGGCCCCACCAACGAGGCGATGGCCCTACGATAGTAAATGGACGGGCTCTGGCAGTTCGGTTGCCTAGGCTTCCTCGCCTAACTCTTCCTGCAACTGGAACCAGCGGAGTTCCGCGTCGGCCAGTTGCGTCGTCAGAGCCGATAACTCGTTGTGCAGGCGCAGCGCCTCGGCGGGGTCCGTCGCGCTGAGCAGTTGTTCGTTTTGCTTCTTCTTTTGCTCGTCCAGGCGGGCGATCGTGCGCTCGGTGGCGGACAGCTCCTTGCGTATTTCACGGTCGTTGCGGCGGGCCGGTCGAGGCGCGGCCTTGGCCTGCTTGGCGGCCGCGGCGAGTGGCTTGGCCAACCGGGCCGAATTGGTCTCCCGCTCGCCGTCGTCGACTTCCTTGTTGACCATGTAGACGTACGAATCGTAGTCGCCGCGGTAATGGGCCACGCGCTGGTCGCGGACTTCAACGACGCTGGTGGCCACGCGACGCATGAAATGCCGGTCGTGGCTGGTGAACACAACCGTCCCTTGGTAGGCGATCAGCGCCTCGGCCAACGCCTCAACCGTCTCGACGTCCAGGTGATTGCCCGGTTCGTCGAGCACCAAGACGTTGAATTGCCCCAACAGGAGCCCGGCCAGGCAGAGCCGCGCACGTTCGCCGCCGGAGAGCACGGTAATCCGCTTCTTGACTTGTTCGCCGCGGAACAGCATCGCGCCGGCCACGTCGAGAATGTGTTGAGTTTTTGTCCCTGGCGCAGCGCGATATTCCAAGTACTCGAGCACGGTTTGGTTTTCGGGCAGACTGGTGTAAACGTGCTGCGCGTACACGCCGATCTGGCAGCCGTGTCCCCACCGGACGTCGCCCGCCAAGGGGGGCAGCGAGTCGACAATCGACCGCAGAAACGTCGTCTTGCCTTGGCCGTTGTCGCCCACAATCGCGGTGCGCCAGCCGTGGTCGATTTCAAGGTCGATGGCACTGGCCACTTCGAATTCGGGATAGCCGATGGCCAAACCCCGGCAACGGACGGCCGGCCCCTTGCGCGGCTCGACCTGGGGCGCACGAATGCAGGCGGTGCTCTCGTCGCTGGCCACGTCGATCAACTCCAGCCGTTCGAGCTGTTTGCTTTTGCTCTTGGCCCGGGTAGCGGTGCTGGCTCGAGCGCGATTCTTGGCGATGAATTCTTCCAGGTGCCGGCGCTTGGCAAGGACGGTGGCGTTGACCCGCTGGTCGTGTTCAATGCGTTCCCGTTCGTATTCCAGGAAAGACTCGATTTTGCCGGGATACATCGTCAGCTTGCCGCGAGACAGGCTCAGCGTGTGGCCGCAGGTGGCCTGCAAGAATTCCCGATCGTGCGACACGATCAGGCAGGCCTCCTCGTAATCGCGCAAGAAATGCTCCAAGAGAATCTGAGTTCGCAAATCCAGAAAGTTGGTGGGTTCATCCAACAGGAGCAGGTTCGGCTCGTGCAACAGCAAAGCCGCCAGCTTGAGCCGCGTCTGCCAACCGCCCGAAAGTTTTTTGACCGGCCCCTCCAGATACGGCCCC
>CAYWTU010000522.1:0-3861 GCA_964461275.1 uncultured Pirellulales bacterium
CATCGCGGCCGCCGTGCTGGCAGCGCAGCGCCGCCAGCCGGCCTACCGTGGCCGCCCGCGGAGTCCACGATTCCGCGTCGAGCATGTGAACCTGCGGCGGGATGAGCTGCGCCAGGGTTGTCAGCCCGGGGCCGGCGATGGCGTCGCCGGCCTGCAAGCACTTGCCGAGCGCCGCGTTGTCGACGATTGCCGGCTCGCGCTCGGTGAACCAGCCTGCCAACAACCCCAGCGCGTGGGCGGTCGTTCCCGCTTCGGGCGGCGAGGTCGGTCGTTTGACGAACGACGCGGCGAACTGCTGTTGTCGCCCTGCGTCGATCACCGTCCACAACCGGGGCGCTTCGACACCCAGGGCCTGCGCCGCGCATATCTCGAGCGAGCCGATCCCGGCCACTTCAGCGTCGACCGCAAAGGCGAACATCTTGGCTGTGGTTATGCCCACGCGCAAACCGGTGAACGACCCAGGACCCGCCAGGGCCGCCACCAGCGTCACGTCGCGCGGCTTCCAGCCAACTTCGTCCAGAAGCCCCTTCAAGGCGGACGCCAGCGATTGGGCGCTGCGCTGATCGGCCCGCAGCGGATGCTCGGCCAGCAGGACGTCGTGCCGCAGGGCCGCCACGCTGCCCGAGGCGCCGATGGTTTCGATCGCGAGAATGTAAGGTGGATTCTTCAAGACGTCGTATCGTCCGAGCAAAGGCGGCCCGTTTCGCTGCGCGGCGGGTGGCCGCTAAGCTCGCGACCCTTGACCCCCAATAGGTGCTAACCTAAACTCTCGACTTGAGTTGCGGCGAGAATTTATGGCTTGTCGGTGCGGTGACAGCCGATCCTTCGGCCAGGACCTAACGGTCCGCGCCATTGTACTTTTTCGGCCTTTGTCCGTCGCATCGCTACGGACAATGGGCCATCGCGATTGGAAATACCCGGCGTTCTCGACTCGGCCGCCGGGTCCGTAAACCACCTGTGCAGAACGATCGAGCCAAGCGGTCCGTCCGGGACCAGCGGCTCGTGCAAGCGTTAAAGGACCCCCCAGCGTGAAGCGGGCCCTGATTAGCGACATCCACAGCAATCTGGAAGCCCTTGAGGCGGTGTTGGCGGACATACGTCAGCAGGGAGTCGACAAGACCTATTGTCTGGGAGACATCATCGGCTACGGTCCTAATCCGCGCGAGTGCATCGACCTGGTGATGCAGTGCGACATGTGCCTGTTGGGCAACCACGACCAAGGCGCTCTGTTCGATCCGGAAGGATTCAATACGGGAGCCGAGCGAGCGATTTTTTGGACTCGGGCTCAATTGGAGGCGGATGTCGGCGACCCGGCCACGGCGGCCCGGCGTTGGGAGTTCCTGGGCGAGTTGCCGCGCAATCGTCGCGAGGATCCCTACTTGTTTGTCCATGGCTCGGCTCGCAACCCGCTCAACGAATACGTCTTCCCGGAAGACATCTACAATCCCAAGAAGATGGAGAAGATCTTTTCGTTGATCGATCGCTATTGCTTCCAAGGCCACACCCACGTGCCCGGCGTGTTCACGCAGGGACTTTCGTTTTTCAGTCCCGAAGACGTCGGGCACCAATATCGCTTGGGCGAAGAAAAAGTGATGGTCAATGTGGGCTCGGTGGGGCAACCTCGCGACGGGAATCCCAAGTCGTGCTACGTAATTCTAGAAGACAATTTAGTTCAGTTCCGCCGCGTCGATTACGACAAGGAGACGACGGCGCGAAAGATCTTCGACACGCCGGACCTCGATGACTTTCTCGGCCGGCGGCTATTGGAAGGACGCTAGCACGCGGTCCGCCGATGTTCGATGTCTTGCGACGCGCCCTTGGAAACGGCCCGCGGCAGTTGTGTGACGGATGGGAACGGAAAAGCGTTTAATCTTGTTTGTGGTGCTGTCCGCCGTGATTCTGGTGGGGCAGTCGTTTGTCCTGCGCTGGATGCAGGGCCCTCCCCCGCCGCACAAACCAGTCGCCGCGGTCGACGCCGACCAACCGCCGGACGCTGCGCCAGAAGCGGCGGACCCATTGCAACCCGCGGGACAGCCTCCTGGGGCCGAATCGCAACAGCCGCCCGCCCAGGACGAACTCGCGCCGGCAACGGAGTCGGCGCCTGACCGAAAATGGCTGACTCTGGGGTCGCTCGATCCGGACAGTCCGTACCGGATGTTGGTCACATTGACCAGCGTCGGCGCGGCGCTGGAACGGATCGAACTCAACAGCCCCCGCACACGCGACATTGACGACCTGAGCGGCTACCTGGGTCACCTGGCGTTGGAAAACGTGGACCCCGGCGGCGCTCGCGTGCAGGTGGTCGGCCCTGGCACGCCAGCCGAAGCGGCGGGGGTTCAGGTGGGCGACGTCGTGGTGGCGCTCGACGGCGCGCCGGTGGCCACGGCCGGCGATTTGCCGCGTCTGCTGTCCAAGTCGAAGCCCGGCGCCGCGGTCAAGCTCGAAGTACGCCGCGGCCAAGATACGCAGGCGCTGTCGGTCAAACTGATGCGCAGGCCGCTGGAGGTGGTGCGCCCTGAAGCGCTCGATCCTCCTTCGCTGTTGACAACGCTCTACAGCGTCGACAACCAAAGGCTCGACGACGAGTCGGCCGAGCTGGCCGGATTGTCGCTAAAGTCCGACGCCTGGGAGTTGGCCGAACAGACGCCCGACCGCTTGGTGTTTGAGCGGACGTTGACCAAGTACGGATTGGTGGTCCGCAAGCGCTTCATGCTCGAGCCATCGGCGGCCGACAAAGGCAACGTCCAGGCCCAGAAGGCCAACCCTGGCTATCATCTGACGTTCGACATCGAGATTAAGAACGTCGGACAGAAACCTCGCAGCGTGTCGTACCTGCTGGAAGGTCCCAATGGCCTGCCGACCGAGGGCGAGTGGTATTCGCAAAAGATGAAAATCGGCCGCGATTGGAGCGGCGCCGGGCTGCGCGATATCGCCGTCGCATTCAATCACAATGGCCGCTCGGTCCCCGACTTGATCGGTTGCCGCGACTTGGCCGCCGGCGAAGACAACCATCTATGGCTGGATACGCAGCGCCTGGTTTACCTGGGCGTCGACGCGCAGTACTTCGCCGCCATCCTGCTCCCCGAAGGCAAAGACAACTTGGGAGTGACGTTCGCCCGTTCGATGCCGATCATGGTGGGGCGCGTGCCGGAGGACAAGGCCAAGCACCATTTGGTGAACACTTCGTGCCGAATGGTCAGCGTGCCGGTCGAGTTGGCGCCGGGGGGCGAACCGCTGGTGCAGCGGTTTCGGCTCTTCGCGGGCCCCAAGAAGCCGGAAGTCCTGAGCCAATACGGCCTGGACGAGCTGTTGTATTACGGCTGGTTCACCTCGGTCTCGAAGTTTCTCCTGGTCGTGCTCGACTTATTCTACGGCATTGTCCGCAACTATGGTGTGGCGATTGTGCTGTTGACGGTTTTGGTCCGATTGTGCGTGTATCCTCTGAGTCGGGCGCAGACGCTTAACGCCTTGCGAATGCAGCAACTACAACCGGAAATCAAGAAGCTCCAGGAGAAATTCAAAAACAACCTGGAGGCCCGCAGCAAGGCCCAGCAAGATTTGTTCCGCCAGCACGGCTACAACCCGTTCAGCGGCTGCTTGCCGATGTTTGTGCAGTTGCCGATCTTCATCGGGCTGTATCGAGCGCTGTCGGTCAACGTCAATTTGCGGCAGGCGCCGCTGTTGGGCGAAGCGGTGCGCTGGTGTTCCAACCTGGCGGCGCCCGACATGCTGTTTCGCTGGGACGCCTTCATGCCGCAATTGGTGGTGAACTGGTTGGGGCCGTATTTCAACATCCTGCCGATGATCACGGTGGCGCTGTTCATCGTGCAGCAGAAACTGCTCATGCCGCCGCCCACCGAC
>CAYWTU010000523.1:0-3856 GCA_964461275.1 uncultured Pirellulales bacterium
ACCGCTTAACGAATCTGGCATTAACAGAGGTTAACCGAACAACATTCCCGCGTAACCGACCACGCGGCTGGCGTCGCCGCTGGTGTCGGCGCTAGTGGCGTAGCCGACGCGTTGGCACGTGTGCAGCCGGCCCAGGCGGCGAAGGGCCTCCATGGCGATCGTCGCCGGGGCCACGCCACACATGCTGATTCGCCGCCCGGTGATTGCGGCGAACGCGCGGGCCGGGTCGAGCGTCTCCAGCTCTTGCAGCGCGATTTCGTCCAGCCGGCGATTCTCGGCGTCGTCAGCAAAGTGATTCATATCGCTGGAAATCATCAGCAGCGGCGGCGACGGCTGGGCGCGCAGCCAGTCGGCCAGTCCGCGGGCGAACTGCTCGCAGCGGGCCCATGCGTTCTCGCTAATCGCCAGTCCCACCACCCGGCTATTCGGAGCCAGTCGGTGGAGCAGCGGCAACTCGACCTCGATGGCGTGCTCCTGCCGATGGGCCGCCGCATCGAGCTGCAAGCCGGGAATCGCTTCGGCCAATTGTCGCGCCGTCTCCGGATCGGCTTGCATTTCAAACCCGGGCAACGACCAGGTGGCGTGCGGCGTCACCGCCCAGTCGACGCCGTGCGGCGTGTGCTTGGGCCCCAGCACCAACACCAAGGGCGGGATGTGAACGCGCTCGAGCGCGGCCGCGGCAATGTGCCCCGAATAAATCAGCCCGGCGTGCGGAACCATGACCGCCGGCCAGGCGACCGCTGGCGGTCGGGCATCGCCGCCGCACGTTTCGCGTGCCCGCCGGAAGCAAGCGTCCACCTGCGTGGCTAGTTCAATGCCATCGGCCGGATAGAATCTGCCGGCAACGCCCGGAGGTCGCGTGCTTGCGCCCTGCTGCGGCCGCGGTACGTTGCTGACCGCGATTCGCGGCGCGGTGGTTTGGATCCGTTGACTGTACACCGACGCCGTCGCGGCATCGCCGACCTGCGCCGCTTCGGCCGTCTGAAACAGCAACGCGGCGGCCGATTGCGCAGGGTCGTACAGGCAGGCCGAACGATTGCGCTGCGTTACCAACAGCGCCCTCGTGGCGGGGTCGAATCCGCGCAGATCGGGCGCTTCGACCGTGCCGTGCATGGCCGTGTCGTACAAGACGGCTACGTCGATGGGCCACTGCAGCGCCTCTTCAGGGTCGATGCCGTTCCGTCGGGCCGCTTCGGTCTGGGCCAGATAGCGGGCCGCCGACTGCGTCAATTGAAACAGCGTGTTTTGCAGCGACAGGGTGGGCCCCAAACCGAGTTGCTGCAACTTGAACTGCCCTCGCCCATCGGGCGCACCGATTCGCAAAATCACGCCGCATACGGCGCCGTCCGGCGCGCCGGGCAGGTAGTAGCTGGGCGTGGCGCCGGTCAGGTGGGCGTGCAGATTGATCCGCGCGTGGTGGGCCAGCCTTTGCACGTCGCGGTCGTCGGCAATCAGCGGCGCCGTCGCGGGCGGGTGGCTGGGCAATAGGTCGACCAGCGGGGCGCGAAACGCCTGACCTTCGAACGTCGCCAGTGCCGCGTCGTCCGCTTTCCAGGCCGTGGGAGGCAAGCCCGCCTTGACACACACGTGCTCCAAGAATTCCTCGGCCGACAGCCTGTGCTCGACCGCCACGCCCGGCAACAACAAGCCGCGGTTCTCGCCGCGCGAGATGCGGAGTCCGTGCTTGCCGATCTCGACCGCGGCGATCCGGTCGACTCCGTGGGCGGACATGGGAATGGACGGTCCCAGCAGCCACACCTCGACGTCCAGAAACGGCAACTCACCCAGCGACACGGGTGGAAAGCGCACATCGTCCACGGCCGTGCGGGCCGCAGCCTGCTGCACGGCGCCGGCCAGCGACTGCGGCGCGCCGACAGAACCGCAGCACGAGCGCAATCGTCCGGCGCGTTTCAAGCTCACGAACGCGCCGTGAACGGCGTTGTCGGCGGCGCCGCCCAGACTCGGGTCGATCAGTTCCACGCGGCGGCCTAGGATGGCCCCTTGCAACCACCATGCAGCCGCCTCCAAGATCGCTCGCTGCTGGCCTGCGCTGTAGGTTGCCGGCGGCGTTGGTTTTGGGGCGGTCGATTTCGAGGCGGCAATGTGGGAGGCAGTCATGGTTCGCTTGGGACGCAGGGGCAACGGTTGTATCTGCACCAGCGGCGCCGAAGGTGATTCCGAACGGGCCTCAGCGGCCGGCTCGTATTGCGAAATCCTCACCGGCATTCGTCGCCGGCCCCAGTCGCCAGGCCGCTCGTCGAACCGACCGGCAATTTCTCCGCCGCAACGCGCGCAGCGGTCGCCGCTCAGCGCGTACTCGCCCAGCGCGTACCAGTTGCGCTCGATCAGCCGGGCCTGGCAGTGCGGACACCACGTGCTCTGGTGCTGGGCGTCGTCGACGTTGCCCGTGTAAACGTAATACAATCCCAGCGATTTGGCGATTTCATGGGCCGATTGCAGCGTTTCAATCGGCGTAGGTGGCCGATCGAGCAGGCGAAAGTCTGGGTGAAACGCCGTGAAATGCACCGGCACGTCGGGCCCCAGATTGTCCAAGATCCATTGGCACATCCGCCGCACTTCGTCGGGCGAATCGTTTTCCCGCGGAATCATCAGGTTCGTGATTTCGAACCACACGTCGGTCTCGTGCTTGAGCCAACGGAGGGTGTCGAGCACCGGCTCCAGGTGCGACGACGTCAGGTGCTGATAAAAACTCTCCGTGAATGCCTTGAGGTCGACGTTCGCCGCGTCGATGCGCTCGAAGAACGGTCCCCGGGCCTGCGGCGTGATGTACCCGGCGGTGACGGCCACAGTTTTGACGCCCACGGCACGGCAGGCCGTGGCGGTGTCGATGGCGTACTCGGCCCAGATCACCGGATCGTTGTAGGTGAAAGCCACGCTGCGGCAGCCGAGTTGCAGTGCCGCCTGGGCGATCATTTCGGGCGTGGCCCGCTCGCTGAGCCGCTCGATCTCGCGCGACTTGGAGATGTCCCAGTTCTGGCAGAACTTGCAACCCAGGTTGCACCCCGCCGTGCCGAACGACAGGACGCTCGTGCCGGGGTAAAAATGATTCAGCGGTTTCTTCTCGATGGGGTCGATGCAGAAGCCGGTGCTGCGGCCATAGGTGTTGAGCACCATTTGGCCGTCGCGGTTTTCCCGGACGAAGCAAAAGCCCCTGTCGCCCGGTTTGAGCACGCATCGCCGGGGACACAGATCGCACTCGATGCGGTCATGCGCGACGGCATGCCACCAGCCGCCGGCCTTGGCGCCGTCGGGCCAGAGCGGCACGTCGGGCGGGAGGAGAACGGTGGTGTCTGGGGTAATGGACATGAGTCTCGATCGGTCCAAAGCAACAGTGACGCGAAGTAGTCCGGCATTGAGAGTCGCGTGTACATATCCTTAGCCCCCGGTCCGTGACCGAGGGTTCGACGCGTCGGACAACATTACAATTTCCGTGGGACCCGTTAGGCGCTGTATTCTACGCGGTGGGTGTTGGTGTCGGCGAGTCGATTGACTACTGGGCGTCTTGCCATTGGAGCGCGGGTCTGATTTGGAAGGGTGTCGTGGCAGCGACAGAGCGCATTAGCGAGTGTAAGTGGGCCGAAGGCCGAATCGGTCTAAGCCAGGGGCGCAGCCCTTGGAAGCTAATCCGCACCAACGTCGCTCAAGCCCCATCGGGGCGGTCCATCCGGATGCCTTCATGTCCCATGGAGAAGTCTGGTACTCCGTTCCTGGCATGGATGGCCGTTTCGTAGTGTTGTCAGGTACGGGGTACCTGACCACCCCTTTGAAGCTAGCACGACGGCATCGGCATTTTAGCGGCACGGCGTGAGCCGTCCGCTGCTACGTGTTGTCAGGT
>CAYWTU010000524.1:0-3856 GCA_964461275.1 uncultured Pirellulales bacterium
GATTTCGCCGAGCGCTTCGTCGATGTCGTCGGTCAGCTTATACAACGAGAGGTCTTCCGGCGAAATCATCCCCCCATTCAACAGGTCGCTGATTACAAACTCGTGAAACGTCCGCCAATAATGCCCGCCCGGCTGATCCAACAACACCACCGGCACCAAGTCGCGCTTGCCGGTTTGCAACAGCGTCAGCACTTCGAGCGCCTCGTCCAGCGTGCCGAAGCCGCCGGGCAGGCAGCACACGGCGTGGCTTTCCTTGACGAACATGAGCTTGCGGGTGAAGAAGTATTTCATGTGCACCAGCTTGGGATCGCCGGCGATGACAGGATTGGCTTCTTGCTCGAAAGGCAGCATGATGTTCAGACCCATCGACGCCTCGCGTCCGGCCCCGCGATGGCCCGCCTCCATAATCCCGCTGGCGGCGCCCGTCACCACCAACCAGTTGCAACTGGCCATTCGCCGTCCAAATTCCATCGCCTGCTGGTAGCACGGATGATCGGGACGGGTGCGGGCAGAGCCGAAAATGGTCACTTTGGGTCGCGACCGATAGGGGGCGAAAACCTTAAACGCGTAACGCAATTCGCGCAAAGTGCGGCTGAGTATCTTCAGGTCGCCGCGACGAGCGTCGTCGTCTTTAAGCTTCTCGGCCGACTCCTTAATCAATTCGATCAAGTCGGCCACGTGGCGTTTGGTACGTTCGGCCGGGTCCCCAACGGGCAGATTGGTCGGCTGGTGCGGCGCGGGAATATCGCTGGAAGTCAGGTCGCTCACGGGCTTCATCCTTGGGCGGAAGGTCCGCCTTGCCTGAAAATCGGACAGGTTCCTACTGGCATTATACGGCGGTTCGTTGCCGGACCGACGGGAAGGTGGTCGGCAAGCAGATCCCGTATTCGCGACGTGGGGGGCCGCCTGCGGCCCCATAGCCGCCGCCGGTCCGGGTAGGCTAGACTCTGGAAGTTAAACGTTGCCGCACGTCCCCCAGCCGCCGAAAGTCCAGCAGGCCTGTATGACCAACATCGTCCAGCAGGAGGGGGTTACGATTCTGGAATTAGGGCGAGAATACGACGCCCTGGACGAGACGACGTTTCAACAGGCCCGCGACACGGTGGTTCGGGCCGCCGACCATGCAGAACCGGCCCGGCTCTTGGTCGACATGGCGCAAACGGTGTACATAAGCTCCAGCTTCATGGAACTGCTGTTTCGGGCCTGGAAGCGGATTCGGCAGCGGGAGGGGCGGTTTGCGGTTTGCTGTCCCAACGCGTTTTGCAGCGAAGTACTCCGGGTGAGCCGCGTGGATCGGCTGTTTCCCGTCCTGGAGACGCGGCAGGCAGGTTTGAACGAGTTGAACAAGCCCTAAGAGGCCAACAAACCACCGCGAAGCAGCCAACACCCAAGGATCGTGGACAACCGACACGGTCGATTGGCAGCCTCCCAAACGTCAGTTGGTCTGGCCCGGCGTGCGTTAACAAAAACACCCGACCGTTAAGGTCGGGTGCGGGTAGATAACACCTGGTCAAGCTCGCGTTTTTTTAGAGACCCGCAAACAACCTGTTCGATTCACAGAAGGCAACGGGCGTTAAAGGGCCGTGTCAGGTTGTCTGGCGGCCTCTTAGCCCTAAGCAGACGGGCGGCGGAAGTGTTGGTAGGCTAGGATCACTTCGTACAGGTCGGTCGAGATGGTGACCTTGTCGTCTTCAAAGTCACAAAGCCAGGTCCGCTGGCTGCGAACCGCCTCGGCCAGCAGCGGCAGAATCTCGCCCAATGGAACCGTCACTGTCTGGTCGCCGACGGCCGGTTCGCCGTGGGCGGAAGTAGACTCGGGTCCATGGTACACGCGGAGTCGGCTACGAGCGATCGACATAGGATTCCTTCCCGAGTTCATGGCCCGGCGGCCGCGCTCCCTGCGCGACCTGTCGCCGGTACGCCAAGTTTGGCGCGCCTACCGCCATGGGAGCCCACCCTGCTCACGCGCCATGTATCGGCAGCAACGACGGCAAGGGTTTGATCTTTTTGACCGGACGCAACAATTTTGCACATTGCCCCGTTGTCTGGGTAAATACGCAAGGTTAAGGCAAATCGTGACGGGGAGGAGACACCGAGAAGCAGACGCAACTGGGTAAGCAGAGCGCTTGACAATCTCCCACCCAATTCTTAGATTGCCCAACAGCAAGTCCTGTCCCCACGCCATCTTGCGTCAACGGCCCGGGGGGGACGGGACGGAAATTCCGCATGGCAGCAACTGTCTCAATCGATCTCGCGAAGATTGCGCGCACTCTCAGGCTGCCTGACCATCGGGTCGGGCAAGTTGTCGAGTTGCTCGACGCCGGCAACACGGTTCCGTTCATCACGCGGTACCGCAAGGACCAAACGGGTGGGTTGGACGAAGTCCAGATTCGCCAGATCCAATCGCGCGTGAGTCAGGCCCGGGTGTTGGCCGACCGCAAGCAAACGATCTTGCGCTCGGTCGAGTCGCAGGGGCGTCTGACCCCCGATTTGTCGGCGGCCATTGAAGCGGCCAGCACGAACAAGCAGCTCGAAGACCTGTACCTGCCGTACAAGCCCAAAAAACGATCGCTGGCCACACTGGCGCGCGAGCGTGGCCTAGAGCCATTGGCCAACGAGATCCTGTCTGCCGACTCGATGGCGACAGACTTGGATCAACGGGCGGCCGACTTTGTGAACCCCGACCGCAAGGTCAAGTCGGCGGCCGACGCGCTGTTGGGCGCTGGACATATCTTGGCAGAGCGGTTCAGCGAACGGGTCGACTTGCGGCATAAATTGCGCGGAATCTTTGAGCGGACCGGTGTGCTATGCAGCGTCCGCATCGAAACCGATGCAAGGTCCACCGAAATACCGCCGACCGAAATGTTGCCGCCAGAAGCGCTGTCTGCCGATACTGCGCCGGCCGAGCCGACTGCGGACCAATCGACCGATGGCGTCGAGACGACGGATGGCGATGGGTCGACGGACGGCGACACTGTCGCCGGAAGCGATTCACACTCCAGCGCCGCTGCCGAACTCGAAATGGAATCGGCGGCCGAGCCCGACACGGTCGATGGGCAGCCCGAAGTAGACGTCGAGTCGGCGCCGGCCCAAACGACCGCCGCGGCCGCGGCGCCGGCCGCGTCCAAATCGCTAACCAAAGCGCAGCTCGCGGAGCGAAAAGCCAAGCGCAAGGCAGCGGAAATTGTGCAGCGGTTCGCTGACTATTTCAATTTCCGCGAACCGTTGGGCAAGGTGCCGCACCATCGCTGGCTGGCCATCAATCGCGGCGAGCGGGCCCGAGTGCTCCGCGTGCGCACCGAGTACGATCAGGCGGCTTGTGAATCGGCCATCGACGAGTTGGTGGCGCCCGCCGACCATCCGCACGTTGATTTTTTGCGCGGCTGCGGCCGCGACGCACTGCAGCGATTGATCATGCCCAGCCTGGAGCGCGAGATTCGCCGGGACCTGACCGAACAGGCCGAGTCACACGCGGTCGAAGTGTTCGCCAGAAACCTGCGGCACTTGCTCTTGCAGCCGCCGGTGCCTGGGCGACGCATCTTGGCGATTGACCCGGGGTTCAAAAGCGGTTGCAAATTGGCGGCGCTCGATGAGTTCGGCAATCTACTGGCCCACACTGTGGTGCACATCATTGGCAAGGACGAACGGCGCCAAGCGGCCCGCACGAAAATGGCCGAATTGATTCGCGAGCACAATCTAACGGTCATCACCATCGGCAACGGCACGGCCTGTCGACAGACGGAAGAATTGGTGGCAGGTTTGGTGACCGAAGATTTCAAAGACCAAGGCGTGGCATACGTCATCGTCAACGAGGCCGGCGCCAGCGTTTATTCAACGAGCCGCCTGGCGCGGGAGG
>CAYWTU010000525.1:0-3845 GCA_964461275.1 uncultured Pirellulales bacterium
GACTCCTGACGGTTCGCCGCCCGGGTTTGCAGAATCAACGCCGTGTCGCGTTCAATTTTCGCCTGCAACAAATCGACGCGGCTGGCCTCCTGGGCTTTGAGCAACGCCTCGGCCGCCACCACTCCCTGCTCGGAAATCTTCCGCAGCGTTCCCGCCATTTCCATGGTTTTTTGGGCCGCCAGCGCGTCGTAGTAGCGCAGCCGCACGTCGGTCAGCACCCGCAGCCGTTGGGCCATGAGGTCGTTTTGAGCGCGGTTGACGTCCTGGCTGGCTGCGGCGCGGTTCAGTCGCAGTTTATGCGCAGTGACAAGGCTCTGCGCGAACCAGGCGCCTTGCTGACCTGCGGTGCCCCGGTCGTTGATTTGGTTGCCCGCGTAGCCGATGTCCGGGTTGGGATAAAGCCCAACTTGCAGCCAATTACCCTGAGCGCTGCCGATCGCCGCGCCAAACTGCGCCAGCGACGGGTTGTAGCACATCGCCAAGGCCTCGAGCTCGTCCAGCGTCATACCTCCCGGTTGCGGCAGCGCCACGCCGGACGGGGCCGGCGCCGCGATGGTCTCCGCCCCGGGTACGCCGCTTGGCCGCGGCGGTTCGTTTGGCGCCGGGGCGGCCTGTGCCGCCACGCGAACGACCGCCGGCGCCGGTTCGCGCGGAGATGTTTCGGCCGACGTCAGATTCGCCCCTGGCGCAATGAACCACACCAGGGCCGCGACGAACAGCGGTCGGCGATGGAGTGTGGGCATGGTGGCGGGGGCCGCAGGCCCGTGGGCGCGGCGAAAGTAATCCCACAGGCGAATCCCTGCGCCGTACGCTCTCCAAGCAGGAGGCTTCGGCCGCGGGATGCTGGGCAGCCGCAGTGCAGGCGGGTAGGCAAGGTACGTTGACTTTGACGGCCATGAGGTGCTACGACCGTCTTGTCACCTGCGTATCGTTTCGGCTGAACCGGTCCTACCAGTTCAACCGATTCTGCCGGAAGTGCCGAATCGTTGGGTTAGTCCGCGCGTTGAAACCTTTCCCCCAAGAATCCACTGACAGCATTCCATGTCGCGCACCGTTGTGAATTTTCTGTTGGACGTCTTGCTTCTGCTGGTCCTGATGGCGCTGGTCGGCTCGGCGCTGGTCGTGCGATTCGTGTTTCCCGCCGGCACGGCGGCCAATGGCTGGCTGTTGTGGGGCCTGGACTACGACGAGTGGGCCAGCGTGCAGTTTGTAACACTGTGCGCGATCCTGCTGGCCATCTTGGTGCACGTGATGTTGCACTGGAGTTGGGTTTGCAACGTGATCGCCTCGCGGCTCTTCAAGCTCAAGGGCAAACACGCCCGGCCCGATGAAGGTTCGCAAACGCTGTATGGCGTAGCGACGTTGATCGCAATTCTGCTTGTACTTGGCGCGTTTTTGACGCTGGCCAGTCTGAGCGTGCAAGGCCCCACGGGCTAGCGGCTTACTCGATTTTCACCGTGTAGCTCAACGCTCCCACCGCCTGGCCTTCCTTTGCCTGCGCATAGTGATCGTGGCACATGATGCATTTCTTCATCACCACGGGCACGGGCGTGGCCGCCCGCAATACGCGCGCCCCGTCGCGGTCCTGAACCTGCTCGACGAACGCCTCACCCGCCAGCAGCTTCTTGACCGCCAACTTCTCGAAGTCGTCTTGCGGTGCGTTGTCGTCGCTGGTCGGTTGACCGGTGGCGTCCAACAAGCGCACTTCGTGCCAGCCTTTGCTCTTCATGGCTTGAAACAACGCGATAGCCGCCGTGCCTGCCGGCAAATCGTCTTCTTCGTTGACGTAGTGTTCGGTGATCAGCACCACGGCGGTCTTGTACAGGTCGTCAAGCATCTGGACCGTCTTGCGCGTCCGAGCCAACGCGGCGTCGTCCGCCTTGGGGGGCGCCTTGTCGCCGGCCGGCGACATTTCGGCGGTTAGCAGTTGCAGTGCCAGCACGATCGACAGCGATGCTCGGGCCATGGTTCGATTCTCCGGCGATTGGAAGAGGGTGATTCCAGAGTGGACGAGGCGGGTAATTGGATATCAAACTCTAATTTGTTCGTGTTGGGCTGTCAACGACCGGTCGCGCCGCTTTCAATCGGTACTCCGGCAACTCATATGCTGGCTGCAAATGCGTTGCGGCTTGATGGGTTTTCTCGGCAGGTCTACACTATCGATGCACTTGGTGCGTCGGCGGTCGCGCGGCCGGCGCGATGGCCCACGCGGCGCGTTTCGACGCCTCGACAAACACCGACCGGCGACGCCTGAAACCCTTTGCTACACGTCGGTTATGCACAGCCCCGCCATCCAAACCGACATCGCCTTTCAGCGCTGTATTTCGCCCGCCTGCGGAGCCACCTATGGCGTCGACGAAGTCCGCGTCGAGTGTGGCCACTGCGGCAATTTACTCGATGTTGCCTACGACTGGGATCGGGCGGCGCCCCCCAAGTCGCTGCGGTCGTTTGAGGAGAAATGGAGCCGTCGCCACGAGCCCCTGTGTTTGAGCGGCGTGTGGCGGTTTCACGAGTTGCTGCCGTTCGCCGAGCCCGGCCAGATCGTCACCATTGGCGAAGGACAAACGCTGTTGCAAGACGCACCGCGCGTCGCGGAGTACGCCGGAGTGCGGCCGGGCCGGCTATTCTTGCAATACGAGGGAATGAACCCCTCGGGCAGCTTCAAGGACAACGGCATGTCCGCCGCGTTTACCCACGCGCGGAGCATCGGCGCCACCCGTGCCGCCTGTGCCTCCACCGGCAACACCAGCGCCTCGTTGGCCGCGTATTGCTCGGTCACTCGGCTCCTCAAGGCGGTGATCTTTGTCGGGTCTGGCAAGATCTCGTACGGCAAGCTGTCGCAGGCGCTGGACTATGGCGCCCTGACGGTGCAGATTGCCGGAGACTTCGACGACGCGATGGCCCGCGTCAAGGAGGTTTCGCAAGAACTGGGCATCTACCTGGTCAACAGCGTCAATCCGTTTCGGCTGGAAGGCCAGAAGACAATCATGTTCCGCGTGCTCGAGGCGCTCCGCTGGGAGCCGCCCGATTGGATCGTTGTGCCAGGCGGGAATTTGGGAAATTCCAGCGCGTTTGGCAAGGCGTTCGTGGAATTGAAGCAACTGGGGCTGATCGACCGTATGCCGCGATTGGCGGTGATCAACGCCGCTGGCGCCGACACGCTCTACCAGTTGTTCGAGAAGCGTAAGCTGCGTTGGAACAAGGGCCAGCCCGATTTGGCCATCGCCTGCCGTTACTTCGACGAATTGGAAGCTTCGGGCCGGCGGGCGAGCACGATCGCCAGCGCCATCGAAATCAATCGGCCGGTGAACCTGACCAAGTGTTTGCGGGCGCTCGAGGCCTGCGACGGCGTGGTGCGGATGGTCAGCGATCAGGACATGCTCGACGCCAAGGCCCAAGTTGGCGCCGGAGGATTGGGCTGCGAACCGGCCAGCGCCGCCAGTGTGGCGGGCACGAAGCAGTTGGCCGCCGAGGGGGTCATCGCCCCCAGCGACCGCGTGGTTTGCATTCTGACCGGCCACCAACTCAAAGACCCAGACGCAACCGTCGCCTATCACACCACGGACCAAGATCGGTTCAACGCGGTGCTCGGCAAGCGGGGGGTCAAACGGGCGGCGTTCGCCAACCGCGCCGTAACGGTCGCTAACGACCTGAAAGAGATCGTCAAAGCGATTCAACTGTATAGTTAAAAAACTGTACAGCTAACAACTGTACCGCTAAACGGACCGCAGATCGAAATGCGTCGCACAACCTTCGTTCCCAGTCGCTGGCCGGAAACTCAACCGCGGCGGCTTACTTGAGCCAGTCGCCTGGTTCGTCGAACGCGGCGTCGATCAGCAACGCGG
>CAYWTU010000526.1:0-3833 GCA_964461275.1 uncultured Pirellulales bacterium
GGCAGTGGACGAGTGCGACTTGCTTTTGGCGCTGGGCGTGCGGTTCGACGATCGCGTGACGGGCAAAGTGGCCGAGTTCGCCAAGCACGCCAAAATCGTGCACATCGACGTCGATCCGTCTGAGATCAATAAGAACAAAGAAGCCCATATCCCCATCGTCAGCGATATGAAGTACGCGTTGGCGGAACTGAACAAGATCGTCGAGGCGCCGGAAGACTTGGCGCCGTGGATGGAACGCGTCGCCGCTTGGAAAAAGGCCGACCCGCTGGCCTATGACGAGCAATTTCCCGGCATTCTGCCGCAACACGCGATCAGCGAGCTGTGGAAACTGACCCGCGATTTGGACCCGGTGGTGGCCGTGGGCGTGGGCCAGCACCAGATGTGGGCCGCGCAGTTTTACAAGTTCCGCAAGCCGCGCACCTGGCTTTCCAGTTCCGGCCTGGGCACGATGGGCTTCGGCCTGCCCGCGGCCATGGGCGCCCAAGCGGCGCATCCGGGGCGGCTGTGTATCGACATCGACGGCGACGGCAGTTTGCAGATCAATATCCAGGAGTTCGGGACGTGCTTCTGCGAAAAGCTCCCGGTCAAGGTGCTGCTGCTCAATAATCAGCACCTAGGCATGGTCGTGCAATGGGAAGACCGCTTCCATGCCGGCAATCGGGCGCACACCTACCTGGGGCCCATCGACCACCCCGAGGCAGTCGGTCAAGGCGATGGCATCGGTCCACAAGACCGCTACCCCAACTTCGTAGCCATTGCCAAGGGCTACGGTTGGGGCGCCCGCTTCGTCCGCGAAAAGAGCGAGCTGGTCGAAGGCCTGAGCGAAATGGTTCACCACAAGGGCCCATTCCTGTTGGACGTGCAAGTGCCTTACCAGGAGCACGTCCTGCCAATGATCCCGTCCGGGCAGACGGTGCGAGAGTTGATCAAGTAGCGGCGGCGCAGGCCGCGGCCCCCCCTACGCCGCGCGACGGTTGTGGACCGTGCTCGTGCCGTGATCGGTCGACAGAAGCACGGTCGGTAAGACCGGCTCGTCCCCCTCGGCCCAACAGGCGCCGTAACGCCGCACGATCATCCCCAGCCGCAGCAGCAACCAGGGTTGCAAAGGCGACTGGCCAGGTCCGCCGACGTGCAGCGTACAACCCGCTCCTTGCGGATCGGTGAATCGCAGCGAGACCGACCAGCCCGTCGATTGTTCGGCTGCCGAGTGGCGCCAACGATAGGTTCGCGTTTGTCCGGCGTCGACGATCAATTCCAGCCGATCGGCGCTCCACCGCGCCGCTTCCTCGGTCAGCGCCCCCCAGGCCTCAGCAAAGCTGGCCCGCTGCGGCAACTGCCGGCCGTGCGAGGCCATTTGTCCCAGCGCCGCCCCAGCCAGGTCGAACACCCGTGCGCCGGCCCGGTACAAGGCGCCGCGGAGCAGCGTCATCTCGTAGTGGGCAAAGGCCTTGGTTCGCACCAGCAGCACGACCAGACACAACACCGTGATCCAGGCCAGCGCGTCGTTGCGTAAAATGGTGGCGGCCGTCGCCGCGGCGCCGGTCGTCAGGCACAGCGCCAACACGATGCACAGCGCTTGCCAATTGCTCAGGCCCCGCTCCAGGAGCTTATGGTGAATGTGTCCCCGATCGGCCGCGTCGAACGATCTGCCCGTCAGTCGCCGCCGCAAGACCGCCATCACCGTGTCTAAGATCGGCACCGTCATCACCACCACGGGCGCCGTGATCGAAAGCGTGGCCGAGGTCTTCATCGCCCCCTGCATTCCCAAGATGCCGACGGTCAGTCCGATCACCATGCTCCCGCTGTCGCCCAGATAAATGCTCGCCGGCGGCAGATTGAACGTCACAAAGCCGGCCAGTGCCCCGGCCAGCACCAGGGCAATCACCGCCACGTGGTCGTGGCCGCAATTGTGAGCGATCAGCGCCAGCATGGCGGCCGTCGACAGCCCCACGACCGACGCCAGACCGTCCATGCCGTCCAGAAAGTTCAAGGCATTGACGCATCCAACCAGCCAAAACACGGTAAGCGGAATGCCCAGCCAGCCGAACTCCACCGGATGGCCGAAGGCGACGAACCGCTCCACGTAATATCCGGTGCAAACCACCGGCAACGTCCCCACGCATTGCACCAAGAGCTTGAATCGCGGGTTCAGGTCCCAGCTGTCATCGATGGCTCCCATAATGCAGACGAAGCCCGCCGCGGCGATCAGGGCGTCGCTGAGTTGCCGCAACTCGTCGCCGCGGTCGAACGAGAACTGACGGGCCGCAATAAGTCCCAGCACGAGCGCACCGTATACGGCCGCCCCGCCCCACAAGGGGACCGGGGACCGTTGCAGTTTGCGCCGGCCATCGGGCCGATCCAGAGCGCCAAACAAAAGCGCAAGCAAACGCGCCGCCGGCGTCAGCGCCAGCGCTGCGCAAGCCGCGACGCCAAATCCAATCCAGTAAGGCTGCATCCTTGCGGGCCCCGGGCGTGTGCTCGAAGCGTCCGGCGTCCCTGCCAGCCGCTTGCCGGGCGATGGTGTCCCAAATCCGCCCCAGCGTGGCAAGCCCGATCCCCGCTGCTAGCAGGGCTAGCAACCGTGCAAGTTCGGATACTATTCTGGACGTTCTTGCTGAACCCCAGTTCGCTTCATCCCCCATGGTCCTATGTGTCTGCTGATGATTTTGCATCGTGTTTCGGCCCAGGCGCCGCTCATGCTAGCGGCCAATCGCGAAGAGTACTTCGATCGACCGTTCGACGGACCGCGGCTGCTCCCCGGCCCACCAAGGACGCTGTTCGGCACGGACCGTCGCGCCGGCGGAACCTGGCTGGGCGTTAACCAACATGGCTTGGTGGCGGCGGTGACCAATCGCTTGAAATCCCGGTTGCCGGCTCAGCCCCGCTCCCGAGGGTCGCTATGCCTTGACTTGTTGCGTTGCCGAAACGCGACGGAGGCAGCCCAAGCCGCCCTTGCCGAATTGCACACCGACCGCTATGCCGGCGCGAATTTCGTGTGCCTGGACCGGGAGCAGGGATTCGTCATTTCCGCCGGAGACGAACTGATCGAACACCGCCTCGGGCCGGGCGTTCACCTGTTGACCAACGGCGACCTCAACGACGGTCACGACATGCGGCAGCAGTACGCCCGCACTTTGCTGGCGCCGCGGTTTCCCGGCCGACCCGACGAGTTTATCGCGGCTGCAAAAACGATTCTTTCCACGGGACTCGATCCCGAGGAGAAACGGACGATCGTCGTCCGTACGCCCGAGCGGGGCACCGTTTGCTCGACCATCCTCACGCTGGCGCAGCCGGCCGAACGCTCGAGTTATCTCTACGCCCCCGGTCCGCCCGACCAAACGCCGTTTGAAGATCATTCGGCCGAGTTGCGGGAATTGCTGCGCGAAGGAGCTGGTTGATTCAACTTGCGCACACGGATGGCGCTCCGGTAGCGGCCGCGGGGAGTCGTGATGGAACGTTCCGTCGCAGGGAGAACGGCACAAAGCCGCGACCGGTGGTCGCGGAGGAAGCGACGAGAGACCGTCCATTGCCCGTCGCTGCCTCGGCGGCAACGTACCATTGAGCCACTCTCCCGGAGGTCGTCGTTACATCGGACGCAAACTCCGCGTTCATTGCCTTACACTTCCATTGTCGCAGATGTCCGAGACGCCCTGTGGATACAATGTTCCCAAGTGTAACCCAGGCCGTTTGAGTCGCCCGCTAGAACTTCGCTTCGATGCCATCGACCGACCACAAGCCCGGGGCGTTTCAGTTCTCGCTGCGGCAGATGTTGCCTATGATCTCGACGAAGCCACGCTCCGAGGTCTGTTCACGGTCGCCGGCGGTGAGCCCCC
>CAYWTU010000527.1:0-3832 GCA_964461275.1 uncultured Pirellulales bacterium
GTCCCTTTGGGAATTCGCGCGCCCAGCCGCTGAAACTTTTCGGGATTTTTGAGAAACTCGACAACTTCCTCCAGGTCTTTCTTGACTCCCTCCAGGCCGGCCACGTCGTTGAACGTGATCCGTTTGGTCTGCCCGGCCTCGTAGCGTTTGGCGGGGCTCTTGCTGAAGCCACCGAGGATGCCGCCCCCCATGAATTGATCGCGGGCGCGCCGCCACATCATCCACATGGCCGCCAACAGCGCCAGTGTGAACAATGAACTAACCGCCAGGTACAGCCCCGACCCGTCCGTGGGAACGGTCGATTCGATTCGGACGCCCGCTTCCAAGAGCAGCTTGTCCAGGTCTTGCCCCACCAAAGGCGAGAGGACCACGAAAAAATCAGGCCGCAGGCGTTCGACCTCGTTCTGCTTGTTGCGGCGGGATGGGTCAAGCGGCGGCTTCTTGAACTTTCCCACGACCTTTAGGCCGTTGAACTTGATCTCGCTGACGTTGCCGTCGTGCAACTGTTGGCGAAAGTAGTCGTAGCTGATTTCCGACCTGCGGATGTCCTGACTGGTCAGAACCGCGATCACCAAGGCCAGAAGCAACAACAACGCAAACCACGTCCCAGGCGTTCCCTGGCGCAGCCGTTGAAAAGGCTTATTGGGGGCCGGACCACCGCCGTCGGCGGGTTTTTCCATTGTCGCATCTCCAGGGATATTCGGCGCTTAGCGCAGCACGTCCATGTTGGCCAGCCGGCCTGCTGGCTGGCTGCCGTTGGCATTGTACCGGGTTTGGGGAGACTTTTCGACGCGGCCGCCGAGGATGGGGGGCTTTGATACACTGGCTGACGATTGCGGCAAGCAAAACAGCCACAGGCGCCCCTGATTTCCGCGCTATGCAACCGCTAGGCGCCAAACGATGACGACCGACGAACCACTTCCCATTCGCCGCCACGGCGCCGTAGCGGTGATCCGCCGGGAGGAGAAGTTCCTGGTGATTCGCCGTTCGCAGCACGTGGCAGCGCCCGGTGCGTACTGTTTTCCTGGCGGGGGCATTGAACCTGGCGAGACCGAGGCCGAAGCGCTGGTGCGCGAGCTGCGCGAGGAGCTTGGAGTGGCAGTCGCGCCGCGGCGGAGGGTGTGGCGATGCGTCACCCGCTGGCGGGTGGCGCTGGCCTGGTGGCAGGCCGAATTGTCCGACGAGGCCCAGCTCATACCCAATCCGGACGAAGTGGCAAGTTGCCACTGGTTCGACGCCGACGAGCTGCGCGCCTTGCCGGGTCTGCTCAGCAGCAACGTGGAGTTTTTGGACGCCCTGGCCGGCGGGTTAATCGAGCTTTAAGCGCGCCAAACAAACCATGTGGCTATTCGTCACCCGTGGCGGGACGGCGCGTTTGCTTCTTTTGACTCTGCAGCTTTTTCTCGCTGACCCGGCGCTGGCGCGAGGCGGCCGTAGGCTTGGTTGCCCGGCGGCGCTTCGGGGGTCGGGCCACGGCGGCCAACATGGCGCGCAGCTTTTCCAGGCAGTCGGCCGCATTGCGATGCTGGTCGCGGTAGCGTTGACTGGAGATCAACACCTCGCCGACGCCGATCACCCGTGCGGCGTACTTGGCTAAGAACCGTTGCCGCACTTCGTCGGTAATCGCGGTCGACAGCCGCACATTCCAACGCAGCACCGCCTTGCTGCTCACTTTGTTGACGTTTTGTCCGCCCGGCCCCGAGCTGCGGACATACTGAAACTGCAATTCTGAATCGGGTATTCGAATGTCGGCGGCAACGTTCAGCATGATGGGCGGAGCGGAAGGGCCATGGAATCGACGCCGCCAATTTTAGGCCACCTTGGCCGCCGTCACCAAGGCATGGTCCCGGCGTCGGCATGGCATGCGAGCCTCTGCTGCCGGCAGGCCGCCCGCGCTTGCCGTCCAACTGACGCCGGGTTAGCCTAAGCTGCCGGCATTTTGCGTTGAGTAACGCCGTCGCCGGACGGCGTTTCCGTTTCAAGAACCGGCGGCCTTCGGCGAAGTACCTCGTCTTGTTCTTCCATCCACGTGCCTCGACAGGGCGGCAGCGGACATGGGCGTGATCCGGTTTACGGTTCAGCCGTCCAGCCAACTGTCGGCCCAGGCGGCGCAGCGAGCGTACCTGGTCGGCCAGGACCTGATTCCGTGGCCCACCACGGTACATTGGGACGGCCGAGTGTTGGCCCTGGAACGCTCCGCACGCGAATCCGGTTGCTTACGCGTTCCCTGGCTCGTTTCCGGCCGCGGCGAACTGACGCTCAGCACCGCCACGCTTGTCGAACGCGACGCCCCCTACCTGCTCGAAGTCGAGTTGGCCCGCGGCAAAGTCAATCAGCTTCGCCATGCCCTGTACGATTGGCACACGCTGGGGCTGCTCGTGCCCGATGACGTGCGGCAGCGCTTGCACGAGGCGGTCGCCGCGTTCTCGGCAGCCGTCACGAGGCAACACGCGGCCGAGGAGGCGTGTCGCGCGGCTCAACAGTCACTGAGCCTGGCTTGCGATGTGGGCCAGCGACTGGCGGCAGTGTACGCCGAACAGGCGGCCGCCGTGCGCCGCCGAGGTTCGCCTAAGCTCGACGTATTGCTGGCCGGTTCGCTGGGGCGATCGCACATGGACCGCTCGACGTCGAAGCTGTTTCGCCGAGCATTCAACGCCGCCGTCGTGCCGCTGGCCTGGCCCCAGGTCGAGGCCAACGAAGGCGCCTACGACTGGACCTTGGCCGATCATCAAACGGCCTGGTGCCAGGCGCACCATTTGAAGATGATCGGCGGGCCGCTGGTGCAACTCGACCGCGGCGGACTGCCCGACTGGCTGTACCTGTGGGACGGTGATTTTGCCAGCCTGGCCGGCTTCATCACGGCGCACGCCAGAACGGTGGCCCAACGGTTTCACGGCAAGATCGACCTATGGCACGCGGTGGCCCGAGCGAACGTGGGCGGCGCGCTAACGCTCAGCGAAGAAGAGTCGCTGCAACTTACCGTGCTGGTGATTGAAGCCATACGTCAGGTGGACGCCGACACGCCGGTCGTTATCTCGTTCGATCAACCGTGGGCCGACTACATGGGGCGAAACGAAACCGATCTGGCGCCTTGGCATTTCGCCGATGCCTTGGCTCGGGCCGGCCTGGGACTTGCAGGACTCATGATGGAAGTCAACTTGGGTTACACGCCGGGCGGAACGGCGGTTCGCGATGCGCTCGACGTCATTCGGCAACTGGACCTGTGGAGCTTGGTGGGGCTGCCGCTGTTGGTTAGCCTTACGGCCCCCAGCGCCGAGTCGCCCGATCCGTTGGCCCGCAGCGGCGTCTTCACCCACGCTGCGCCGACCGCCGACGGCTGGACGACCGACGCGCAACGACAACTCCTCGACCAGTGGTTGGGGCTGCTCTTGGCCCGGCCGAACGTGCGGGTGGTGATCTGCAATCAATTGCGCGATGGCGAGCCGCACGAGTTTCCCCACGGCGGGCTGATCGATTTCGGCGGCAATCCCAAACCGGCGCTGGAACACTTGGCTGCCGTGCGGAGAACGCATTTGCACTAATGTGGTTGCTGAACAACCTGGCAACGGCCCTCCACTCCCGTCGATTTCAGCCGGCCGAAAAGGTTGTTTACTGGACTTTGAGAGCCTGCCTGAGACTGCACGCGGTGCTCAGACAATCCTTCATCGAACGACACCCCCGCACCGCTGGTTGCTCGGAGTGTGCCGCGCCCGTATGCTGATCCGTTAACCGCGCCCCGTGCGCGTGGCGTCGATCCACTCGGTTGGTCCGCCGCAGGCCGCGTGAGTAACGTCGCCGCACCGGGGTTAATCTGAGGACGGCATGGCCCCAT
>CAYWTU010000528.1:0-3825 GCA_964461275.1 uncultured Pirellulales bacterium
GCGCATATCCGTGTTGCTCGACGAGCTTTTGCATGGCGTCGGCGTATTTTTGATCACCGGTGATGTGCAGGGCCGTTTGCAAAAAAGACAACAGCTCCACCGAGTTGACCCCTCGTTCGATCCACCAATCGGGATCGTCGTTGAGCCGCTGGGGCGACCAGATGCCCCAGCGGGTTGGCTGGCCGTCTTGATCGCGAAGGTCGAACCCGCCGGCGATGATGTAATCGGTCACCCGCCGGACGTGCGCCGCCACACGGCGTTTTTCGGCGTCGTCCGCGACCAAATCGTGATACACCGCAAATGCCAAATAGTGCCCCGTGATCTCGTCGGAACTGGTGTCTCCCTTCCACAACCATTTGCCGTCGGCGCTAAGTCGCCAACGGACGTTGACCGGTTTCCAGTCGGGTTCCTCGAGCCAGATGACGGCGTTCTCTTGCGGCGAGTATTCGCGGTTGGGGTCGTCCATTCGCGTCCAGTCGGACGGAATGACCGTTCGGGCGATAAGGCCGTCCGTGCCAGTCACCGTTTGCAGAAACTCGAGCGCCCGAAACGCCTCGGCCGCGTTTTGCTTGGCGTCGGCGGCGCCGGTGACGGCGTATCGATACGCCTCGGCCGCCACATACATGCCGGTGAAGCTGCCGTCGTTGTCGGTGTCGACCGGCTGATGCGTGGCCAAATTGCCTTGTTCGGCCAGGAGACATTTTTCGACCAGTCCCGGCGGGCGAACGTGACGCGCTCGGAGCAAGCGCTGGTAATGGTCTGCCTTGTCGGCCAGCGTCATCGACCGCCGCCGCAAACAGGCGACGCCGTGGGCCGTGGCGACCCAAGCAGCGTTGCCGTGAAACGCCACATCGCGGACATCGTCATGGGGGAGCCAACGCAAGCTATGTCGCAGCGACCACTGGAGGGGATTCTCGGCCGGCCGACAGCGGACGAGGCCTTGCTTCGTGCCGATCCACATCATGCCGCGCTGGTCCACCGCCAAAGCTTGGACCTGGCAGCACGGCAATTCCTGGGAGTCGGGGGCGATTCTCCGAGCGCGGCGTCCATCCTCGTAAGCGTCGAGGCCGCCGGTTGTGCCGATCCACATTTGCTTCTTGCCGCCGACGTCCAAGGACGCCAATCCGCGGACGTCACGGCTTACCAACTCGTCGGCCGGCCGGAACAAGTGCCGCGTTGTCCCGTTGCGATGGTGAAATAGCCCGACCGATGTGCCGATCCACAGTTCGCCGTCCAGCACCGTCAGGTCGTGGATCGTGCTGGCCCATTGGCCCTCGACCTGGTTCCAGTGTTCACCTTCCCTGCGCCACACGCCGCGCGGCCCGGCGGCCCAAATGGTTTCCCCCTTCTCGACCACCTTGGCAACCGGCGGCGTCGGACCAGGCACGAGCCGCAACGCGCCGCCGCGCATGTCGTATAGGCCGTTCCAGGCCGCCACCCAGATGCGACCCTGCGAATCGCAAATGACGTCAAATGCCGGACCGTCGACGCGGTCGCCCGGCGGCTCGCGCCAAGCGCCGGTTTCGAGCCGGCGCACCCCCGCCATCGTGGCGATCCAAGCTTGGCCCGGTTGATCGACGGCAATCGCCCGCACGTCGTTTTCCGCGGGCGTGTCGGCCAGATAGAACGGCTCGCGATACTCCTGTTCAAAAGGCGCGTCGGCGATCGGCTCGAAGGCTCGGCAGGCGGGCGACGCTCCTGCCGTTAGCGCCGCGGCGCACGCCAGCAGACAGCGCGCGCGGCAGGCGCGCCAGAACTTCATCCGTACTTGTGCAGCGGTGAGCGTCATTGCCAAGCCGCAACGCAAATCTCGCGGCGGTTGTGTTGCAGTTGTCGGGCGCAGACCTGAGCATAACCCCAACCGCGAACGCGCTCCAGGTATGCCGGCACGTCGGCCGTCAGCGACCCATCGAGGAGCTTAAGCGTCAGCAGCAGACCTTGTACGTTCAACTCCGGATGCGTGACGATCGCCTCGACCGTGTCCAAGGTGTATTGCGGCGCGACGTTCATATCGGCCATGAGCCAACGCGTCTTGCGAAATTCGCGGCGGCGCACTTCGTGCCCCCGCTTGCGGACGTGGCTGAATTGTGGATGGTCGAGCACCGCCGGATCGACCTCGGCTGGGTCGATGCCCAGCACCACCAGCCCCCGCTCGAGCAACGCCTGTGAACTGCCGCCCGGCGCGCAGCCAATCTCGGCGGCATGCTGCCCCGGGCGGATCGGCAAGCCCGACCAATCCAGCGCCTCTTGCATCTTGAAATAAGCCCGCGAAACGACGGTTGCATCTGCATCGAACGCCCGCAAGCCGCCGGGCCAGCGCGTTTCCCAAGGCCCCGCCTCGTGCCAGCCGATCCACCACTCGTCGGGCGCCAGCACGATGCAGTCCAGCACCGTTTCGCCCGGCTGGGCCTCGTCTTCCGGCGGCAAAGTCCTGGGCGCGGCGTCAATCAATTGCCGCTGGATTCCCTGACACTCGACGGTGAGTTGCGGTATGAATCCATGGTCGCCAGCCGGCCGAGCGTCGCGAGGCCAGACATGGACGCGACGGACGTGTTGCGTTTTGGCCAACTGCCATGCGGATGCAGCTCGCTCGGCGTCGTCCGCGCCGGTCGCCTTGCCGAGCGAGAAGCCATGCGCTCGGGCGAAGACCGAGCCGACATCGGCGCTGGTGGACAAGCCGTGTCCGACCGGAAGCTTAAACGTGAGAAACCCTGGCCTGGAATAGGCGAACCGGAGCGCCGGCCAGCGCACGGCCAACTCCGCCTTGACCGCCGCCTCGGCGCCGACCTGACAGGTGATCCACAGGAATTCTGGCGTGGGATCCATTCCTTATGACGCCAGCTCTTTGGCGTCGCGCTGTACCTTCTCGATCGCCGCGGCGATTTCGTGCATGTCTTCTTCGTCGCCCAGCAATGCGTACTGGGGAACCCAGTAGCACTCTTGGGCGGCTCGCTTGGTGTTGGCGAACGGCTTATTCAAAAACGCATGTTCCTCGTCCGCCTGACCGGGGCAGAGCTTCTTGCGATACGACCCGTTTTTGAATACGTCCAATTCGTGCAGCGGCGGGTAGGCGGCCTGATGGGGAATTCCCTCGGCGTTGAGCGCCTCGATAAGACGCAAAGTCGGCACTTGGGCAAAGGCCCGGGGCGCAAGGTGAAATATGTAGGCATAGTGGCCGTTGCGGGTGCAGCGCTCATCAAGTTTTTGCGGCGTCACGCCGTCGATCGACTCCAAGAGCTTGTCGAGCAGGCGGGCATTTTCGTGCCGACGGGCGGTTTGCTCGTCCAGCCGAGCCAACTGGACGCTGAGCACGGCCCCTTGCCATTCGCTCAAGCGGTAATTCGAGCCGTAGCTGAAATGGCTATAGAACCACTCGCCGGGCAGTCGGCCGCAGTCGTGCGCTGAGCGGGCCAGTCGTTCCACTTCGTCGTCGTTGGTGACGATGATCCCCCCTTCGCCGGCGGTCATCAGTTTGCTCTGCTGAAAGCTGAACGTGCCGATGGTTCCTTGGGCGCCGACCTTCTTGCCTCGCCATTGGCTGCCGTGGGCATGGGCGCTGTCTTCGATCAGTTTGAGTCCGCGCTTGGCAGCCATTTGTCCCAGCCGGTCCAAGTCGGCCGGGTGGCCCCCCATATGCACCGCGGCAATCGCCTTGGTGCGGGGTATGATGGCCGCTTCCACCTCGTCCGGGCAAATGCACTGCGTGGCCGGGTCAACGTCCACCAGCACCGGCAGCGCCCCCGCGAACACAACGGCGCTGGCCGTGGCGACGAACGTATAGTCCGGCACCATCACTTCATCGCCTGGGCCGATCCCCAGGGCGCC
>CAYWTU010000529.1:0-3817 GCA_964461275.1 uncultured Pirellulales bacterium
TAAGGCGGCTGGAGATTGAGGTCCGCACGCTTCGCCAGGAACTTTGTGCAGCGCGGCTGGCTTACCTGGAAGACAAGATCGAACGGATTGCGGGCGAAGTGCGATTCACCAAGCGCGATCTACAAGACCGGCTCAAAGAGCTGGCCGCCTTCGAAGTCGAGCTGCGCGACGACCTGCGGACTGCCCGCGCGCGGTTTCAGCAGGCCGAAGCTCAGCACAACGCAGCGGTCAAGAAGCTTCGCGAGGAAGGGGCCGGGCCGTCGACGATCGAGCTGGCCCTCGAATCGTGGCGCGTGGCTCGCGACGCGCAGCAGGCGGAAACCTCGCTTCTCAGCGAACGCATCCGCGACGCCAAGCGGTTCGACTACTACTGGGGCTGCCGCTACGAAGTTGAAAACGGAACGGCCACGCCCGACCAGCTCGAAGAATGGCAAGACAGCGTTAGCGATCTTGTGGACGAGATTCGGGAGAGCCGGCGCTCGCTGCAGCAGCGAATTGAAAACACGCTGACCCGACAGGCCAAACTGGTGCAGCGCATCCGCAACAGCGACGACGAGGCCGTCGAACAGTGGGGTGACGTCCAAAGCGAGGCCTGGCAGCGGCTCCGCGACGTTTGCGAAAACCACCTGGTTCACCTGAAGGTGAACCAGCGCTGGGCCGCCCGGTTTCTGGACGAGCTTGACGAGCGTATTGAGCCGACCGGCGAGCGCCGCTGGTGGCACGACACCCGCGACGCTCTGGCGGCCGCTTGGACTTACGAGGTGTTCCACGTCGACGACCGGCCGATTACGGTTGCCAAACTGGTCGGACTGGTGCTGTACCTGCCGGCGGCCGTTTTCTTGGCGCGGGTGTTGAGCCGGTTGCTGGGGCGTCACGTGTTGCCCCGGTTGGGCCTCAACGAAGGGGCCGCCCACGCCGTACAATCGATTGCCTACTATTCGTTGGCCACCGTCCTGGTGCTGTTGGCGTTTCAGTTGGTGCATATTCCCCTCACCGCCTTTGCATTTCTGGGCGGGGCTGTGGCGATCGCCGTCGGCTTCGGAAGCCAGGAAATTGCCAGCAACTTCATGAGCGGCATCATCATCCTGGCCGAACAGCCGATTCGCGTGGGCGACGTGGTGGTCGTCGACGGTGCGCAGGGGACCGTCGAGCACATCGGACCGCGGAGTACGCGCCTGCGAACCGAGTCGAACCACGAACTCATCGTTCCCAACAGCAAACTTCTGGCGGAGCAGGTCACCAACCTGACGCTGTCGGACAACTTGGTGCAGACTGCGGTTTCGGTCACCCTACCCACCAAGTTGCCCGTCAAACAGGCCAAGCAATTGTTGCTCCAGGCGGCGCTGCGCAATCCGCGCGTGCTTCGCGAGCCCCACCCGGTGGTGATCTTCAAGCAGTTCGGCACGACGTCGATGGAATTTCAGTTGCATTTCTGGCTGCAACTGCGCGACGACATGCAGGTGGCCGTCGCCCAAAGCGACGTCCGCGAAGCCATTGAAGAGTTGTGCCAGCAGCAAGACGCCTCGCCCACGATTGCCGCGGCCCCGTCGCTGCAACTTGCCGCCCCGGCGGTCCGCAATGCCAATGCCGCCTGACGCGTTGTAGATGAACTGACCAAAGTTTGGCCGCGTGGCGAGTCGCCCAAAGTCTGGCGACTTGGGCTACAGGCTTCACTTCTTCGCGCCGTGCGCCAAGAGCTCGCGAAGGTGAACCTCCACGCAGCCCGCCAGGGCCGATGTGTTGTAGCCCCCTTCGAGCACGCTCACCAGCTTTCCTCCTGCGTACTGATCGGCGATGGCCAACACGGCTTGGCTGAGCGGTTGGTAGTCTTCGGTCTCCAAACCCAGCGACCCGACCGGATCGGCGTAGTGGGCGTCGAAACCGGCGCTGACCATCACCAACTCCGGCCGTAGACGGGCCGCCTGCCGTTCCAGGGCCGACGTGAACTGAGCCCGAAACGATTCTCGCGACGTGCCGAACTCGACCGGTACGTTGCAGATTGTACCCGCCCCGGGGCCGGCGCCGGTTTCGTCGGACCAGCCGGTGCCAGGATAGAACGGCCATCGATGGATCGACAAGAAACCGACCTGTGGATCCTCCCAAAAGCTGGCCTGTGTGCCATTGCCGTGGTGGACATCCCAATCGACGATCAATACCCGGTTGAGCCCCAACTGGCGCGTGGCCAGGCGGGTTCCGACCGCCACATTGTTGAATAGGCAGAACCCCATGGCGCCGGCGGCAAGCGCGTGATGGCCCGGCGGACGGACCAGGCATAGGGCCGTCTTGTCCTGCCCGTCTACGACCATGCGCACCGCGTCGGTCACGGCGCCGGCGGCCAACAGCGCCACATCGTACGAGCGGTCGCAGACGACCGTGTCCGATTCGATTCGCCCTCCGCCGTGCTGCACGTAGGTTTGCAGTTGATGAACGTACATCGCCTGATGGACGCGCTGAATATCCTCGGGCGTAGCCGGTTGCCATTCGATGTGGCGACACTGCGCGCCAAGTTTGGTCCGCTCCAAATGGCGATAAACTTGCACCAGCCGCTCGGCCCGCTCCGGATGATGAGGCCCGGTGTCGTGATCGAGAAAGCTCGAATGCGTGTACAGCAGCGTCATGATCTACAACGGAACCAAGGACGGCGTGCGGGTAGGTTCGCGAAAAGCCAATGTCGCGCTGGGTGATCCAGCGGCCACTTTAGGCCCTGGGCCAAGGCCGCGTCAATCGTCGTCGCAGGGCCGCTAAAGCGTTGTCAGGCAAGGCGTTAATGCGGAGAAATGGCCGGGCCACGTTAGGCGTCAAATCGGTCTAGGGCCACCTGGGCCCCCGTCGTTACAATTCGCCCGGATTTTTTCGCTTGAGTAGGTGGTCAGCCCCGTTGAGCGGGCTAGTGCGAGTTTTTTCACCGGGAAGGAATTCCATGCCTGGCAAGGAGTGCTCGATTGGCATGCTGAGCTTGGCGCTATTGGCCATGGGTGCGTTTCCCGCGCTCGTCTCGGCCCAAAACGCCAAGCCCAAGGCGCCCGCCACGAAACAGCCAGAGCCGGCAAGGCCGGCCACCCGCCCTGCACCGCAGTCGAATTCCCGCCAACCCGCCGGAAAGCAACCGGCCGCCCAGCAATCGGCCCAGCCCGCGCCTGCGGCAAAGCAACCGGCTCAACGCGTACGGGAAGTAGTCCCGGCGACGGCCATCGAGCCGGCCGATCAGGACGCCCCGCCGGCGCAGCCGTTCACGCTCACGCCGCAACAGCAGGCGAATCTCGATCGACTGTTGGGCGATTGGGAGAAACGCAACGCGGACGTGCGAACGATCACCTGCAAGTTTGAGCGCTGGGAGTTCGACCGGGTGACCAACACTCGCAAATACGCCACCGGCGAGTTGAACTACAGCAACCCCGACAACGCGGAATACAAAGTGTTCGATGCGGACGGCGAGGTCAGCGAACACTGGCTGTGCACCGGCAAGTCGATCTTTGAGTTCAAACACTCCAACAAGACGCTGGTGCAACGAGACCTGCCGCCGAAATTGCAGGGCAAGGCAATCGAAGACGGGCCGCTGCCGTTTGTGTTCAATTCCAACGCGGACAAACTACGGCAACGGTATTGGCTGCGTTTGTCGGCGCCTCCTGAGGGAGTCACCGACCAGGTCTGGCTCGAGGCGTTTCCCAAGCGCCGCGAGGAGAAGGCGAACTTCGATCGGGCCGAGCTGATCCTCGACGCCAAGGAAATGCTGCCCGCCGCGGTTCAGTTGCACATGCCTGGCGGACAGACTCGGACAGTCCACAAGTTCAAGGACATCAAAGTCAATGGTTTCTGG
>CAYWTU010000530.1:0-3817 GCA_964461275.1 uncultured Pirellulales bacterium
GGGCACACCCAACTACATGGCCCCCGAACTGGTGCGGCGGCTGGCCACCGACCATGTCGAACTGCTCTACCTCCACGCGCCGGATCCGGATGTCCCCGTCGCGGAGTCGGCGGCAACGCTCATGTCGCTGCAAAAGGAAGGCAAGGCGTTGGCGATTGGGGCCTCGAACTGTTCGCTCGAACAACTCAAGGAGTTTCACACGGTTTGCCCGCTCGCGGCCCACCAACCGGCGTACAATATGTTGCAACGCGAAATCGAGACGGAAATCGTCCCGTGGTGCGTGGCCCGAGGAATATCTACCATTGCCTATTGGCCGTTGCTCAAGGGGCTCCTGGCGGGCGGCCTCGCGCGCGACCATGTATTCGCCGCCAAAGACGGTCGAGCCAAGTACCCTATGTTTCAGGGCCGCGAATGGCAGCGCAATATGGACCTGGTGGATCGCTTGAAATCGATTGCCTCGCGGCTGCGTTTGCCCGACGGAGCGCCGTGTAGCGCGGCGCAGCTCGTGGTCAACTGGACGATTCGCCAGCGCGGCGTCACGGCGGCGCTGTGCGGCGCCAAGCGGCCCGAGCAGATCCGCGAAACGGCCGGCGCCATGGGTTGGCAGATGTCGGCCGAAACGCTGGCGGAAATTGATGCCGCCCTGGCCGAGCGGGGTCCGGCCGTCTCGCAGCCGGCGGTGCGATGACGGTCGCCGGTTCGTGTTGGCGAAAGCACGGCTTTGACGCCCCGATTCCACGTGGTGCTGAACCCTACCCGACGCTGGGGTATGATGAAATGATGAGATGAGACGTTGGTTCGCCGACGTCGGCTCGCATACCAAGAGGCCGCCCAACAACCTGGCAACGGACCTCCTCACTCCCGTTGATTTCAGCGAACCGAGAAGGTTGTTGGTTGGACTCTAAATTCTGGTACGGCAATGCAACTTACCATTCTGGAGACCGTGCGGCGAATGTTGCGCCCGCCCCGGGAAATCGCACCCGCGGCGATTGCCGCCTACCAAGAGCGGCGGACGACGCCACACAAGCAGCACCTGTGCAACGCCCCGTTCAATAATCTGTATTTCACGGTCAAGGGAAGCGTCGGCCACTGTTGGTTGACCATCGCCGAACTGTTTTCGGACCAGTGGGGACCAGACCGTTCGATCCACGACATCTGGTTCGACGGGCCGTTGAATAAGGTGCGCCAGGCGGTGGCCGCCGGCAACTTGCACACCTATTGCAAGGTCTGCGAGCACAACATCGAGTGCGGTCGACGGCCGTTGGCGCAGGCCTATGACAACGCATACCCGCTCGCAGAGTATCCGAGCATGATCGAAATGGAGTTGTCCAACCTGTGCAACCTGGAATGCCTGATGTGCAACGGCGATCTGTCGTCGCTGATCCGTCAGAACCGCGAGCGCAAGAAGCCGCTCGTCAGCCCCTACAACGAGCATTTCGTCGAGCAGTTGGTCGAATTCCTGCCGCACCTTAAGGAACTTCGCTTCAACGGCGGCGAGCCGTTCCTGCACAAGCTGGTGTACCAAATCTTGGACAAGGTCCGCGAACACAACCCCGGCGTGATGGTCACCATGGCCACCAACGGGACGGTGCTCTCCAAGAAGGTCCGAGCGGCAATCGACGAATTGAACATGTACGTCAACTTGTCGTTGGACTCGCTGACCAAGGAGACCTACGAGGCAATTCGGGTCAATGCCAACTTCGAGGATGTGCTGGCAAACCTGCACGAAATGCGGGCCGTCATTCGCCAACGCGGCCGGACGATGTGCATCATGGTCAACCCAATGCGGATGAACTGGCACGAGCTGCCCAACTTCGTCCGCTTCTGCAGCGAGCACAAGCTGTACTTGTGGTTCAATACGATTCAGAAGCCCAAGGACCTGGCGCTGTGGAATCTGCCGCGGGCGCAACTGCGCGAGATTCACGCCCAGCTCGCGGCCGCCACGTTTGACGAAGTCCCCGCCTGCCCGTTCACCAGCGGGGCGATCCACAACTATCGGGAGTTTGTCGACGGACAGTTGAAATCGTGGATCGACAGCGACGAGCAACTCAAGTGAGGCTGGCGCAAGGGCCATGGACCAGCAATTGCTAGCACAGTTTGACGCCACCCGCGATTTCTCACAGAAGGGATTTCGCGCGTGCTGCTACGCGCCGTTTACCTCGCTGTATTTCGACACCTTGGGCGTGGTTCGCGTCTGCTGCCAAAACACCGAGCACCCGGCGGGCAACATCGCGGTGCAGGGACTGGACGAAATCTGGCAGAGCGCCCGCCTTGCCGCCCTGCGCACGGCGCTGGCGCATGGCGACCTTAGCCAGGGTTGCCGGTTCTGCCATTGGGAATTGAGCGAAGGAAACTTTGCCGGCGCGTTCATTCGGAATTTTGAAATGCTCGCGGTCGACGATCCGGCGCCGCGCTGGCCGGCACAGTTTGAATTCGCCCTCTCGAACGCCTGCAATCTGGAATGCGTGATGTGCAACGGCGAGTGGTCGTCGCTGATTCGCACCCGCCGGGAACGACTGCCGCCGCTGCCCAAGCCCTACGGCGAGCGTTTTTTTGCCGATCTGCGCAAGTACCTGCCTCACCTGCAGCGGGCGAAATTCCTGGGGGGCGAACCGTTTCTTTCGGTCGAGGCCCACCGGATTTGGGAAATGATGATCGAAGACGGCCTGAGCACGCCTTGCTTCGTGACGACCAACGGCACGCAAATGAATTCCAAGGTGCAGCGGATTTTGGACCGGCTGCCGGTCTCGCTGTCGATTTCGCTCGACGGCGTGACGCCGGCCACTGTGGAAAAAATCCGCGTCAACGCCAAGTTCGACGAGCTGCAGCACAACGTTCGCCGATTTCGCGAGTACACGCGGCAGCGGGGAACCTACCTCGGTTTGACCTACTGTCTGATGCGGGAAAACTGGCACGAATTCGCCGACTACTTGCTGTTCGCCGAGGAGCTGGGCTGCGAGGTCGTGGTCAACGTGGTGACCTATCCGCGGCGGGTCAGCTTGTACTCGTTGCCAACGGACGAGCTAACGCGCGTGATTCAGGGCCTGGAGAATCGCGCCGACGAAATGCAACGCACGCTGGGCGAAAACCTGGCGGTCTGGAACGCGGAATTGCATCGGCTGCGTCAGCGCCTGGCGGTCTTGGGAGAAGTAGCGCAGCCCTATTTTGTGCCCGCCTGGAACGGCGACACGGCGTCGGCGGACCAAGAGTCCCAGGCTCTGGCCGAGCGGGCCAGGGCCGCTTTGGCGAAATTGGCGCCAGGCGAACCGATCGACGCCGTGCAGTGCGACCGCGACGATGTGGTCGAGGCGATTCTTTCCGAATCGGAGCGGTTTCTGGGTGTGGGGCCGGAAGTGCTCGTCGGCCAGCCGCTCCAGATCATGCAGGCGCAATTGATGGCGCATTTCGGCAGTCAGATGCAACTTTTGCGAGATGAGAAAACTGAACGGTGGGGCGAACAGGTGCTGTCGCTGGCGTTTCCAGGGCAACCGCCCTCCCTTTTCGCGGCGGTGACGATACCGCGGCGCGACCCGTCAGGCTACAGTAGCGGTACGTTGATCTTGGCGACGCGTTTGGGCGCTGCGCCGAGGGGACCGCTGGTCGAGTGACGCCTTCGAGCGGTGCGCATCATGGAAGCGACTCCTTCAGCGACGCACCCGCCTACGACCGCATTGAGTCTACGCCCACAACCGTCGGCCATATTGTTGCGAGTGCATGGCGCCCTGCTGGGGATTACGGCCTGCGTTGGGGTGGCCGGCGGTCTCTATCCACGCACCATTCGGGCGCTCGCGCTGCTTGCGATTGTGGGAATTGTGAT
>CAYWTU010000531.1:0-3814 GCA_964461275.1 uncultured Pirellulales bacterium
CTGGTGCAGGCGGTGGGAGACGCATTGGGCGACAAAAGCCTGTTCGTGGCGGCTAACGTCGGCTTGTTTGGATTCGACGGCGGTTTTGTGGCGCCGTATCGCGTGGTGGAGCGAGGTGGAATTCGCCTGGGCATTACCAGCGTGGTCGGTCCGTCGCACCAGCAGCAGGCCAACAACCCCGACGTCGTTTACCGGCCCGCCGAGGAGGCGCTGGACGAGATTGTGCCGAAGCTGGTCGATGAGTCCGATCTGCGGATCTTGCTGTCGCATGGCACGCCCGAGGAATCGAAGCAATTGGCCCAGAAATTCCCCGACTTTGACCTGGTGGTGACCGCGGGCGGGGCCGACGAACCGCCGCAGGAACCCGAGGAGTTGGGCGACTCGACGCGACTGATCGAAGTGGGCCACAAGGGGATGTACTGCGTGGTGGTGGGCGTCTACCCGGAGGCCGAATCGCCGCTAAAGTTCCAGCGCGTGCCGTTGGACTCGCGTTTTGTCGATGCACCGCAGATGCGCGAGACGCTGGTGCAATATCAGGACCAACTGCGACTGGCGGGCTGGGAAGGATTGGGTCTGCGGACGGCGCAGCACCCGCGGACCCGTAAGCCGGGCGACGCGGAAGGGCAATTCGTTGGCGCCGAAAGGTGTGGCACGTGCCACAAGCAGGCCCACGCCAAATGGCGCGAGACCAAACACGCTCACGCCACCGAGACGCTGACCAAGCTCACGCCGGCGCGGCACTTCGACCCGGAGTGCATCAGTTGCCACTCGGTGGGCTGGAACGCCAAGGAGTACTATCCGTTCGAGACCGGCTTTGTGAGCCTTGAAGCGACGCCGGCGCTGGTGGGCAACGGTTGCGAAAACTGTCACGGCCCCGGCCGCGGCCACAGCGAAGCGGAAGAGCGCCGGCCCCCGCGGAATCTGGCCGACCGCGACCGCATGCGCCAGGCGATGCGGCTGACCAAGGCGACGGCCAAGGAATCGGTCTGCGAGAAGTGTCACGATCTGGACAACAGCCCCGAGTTCCACAAGGACGGGGCCTTCGACCGCTACTGGAGCAAGGTGGAGCACAAGGGGAAGGATTAGTGTAGGCTGGGGCCCAACTCGGACCCGATTCTTGCCCCGACTTGCTCATGCATCGACTTGCCGCGTTTCTGGCCGGGCGTCCGCAGATAGTAGTCGCGTTGCTTGCGCTGGCGTCCCTGGCGGCTCTAGCCGGGTTGGCGCAACTGCGATTCGACAACGATCCGCGGAACCTGTTCAAAACTAGCGACGCCGCCTACGAGGAAATGGAACGCGTTGCCGTTAGGTTCGGCGCCGACGACGGCGCCTGCGTAATCGTCGTCGAGGCCGACGACGTCTTCGCTCCGCCGGTCCTGGCGCAGGTACGGAAGCTGGTCGACGCGGCGCGAGGCATTGCGGGCGTTCACAGTGTGCAGTCGTTGCTCGACGCCAAGCGCCCAGGCCCAGGACGACTCCAACTTGCCCTCGTGCCCAAGCCCGGATCGCCGGCCGAGGCGTTCACAAGAGCCAAGCAACGGGCCTTGCGCCATCCGCTGCTGGCCGGGCAACTTCTGGCGTCTGACGCGCGCACGACGCTCGTCGTCGTGCAATTGGTCGGAGCGCAGCCCGAATTCGCGCGGATCAACCGCGTCGTCAACCAACTGAAAGGGATCATGCGGCAGCACGCCCAGCCCGGCGTGCGGCTGCGCCTGACCGGGGTGCCAGCCATTCGGGCTGAGATTGAGCGGATGGTCAAGCGCGACATGGTCAAGTTCAACCTGCTCGGCGCCGCGTTGACAGTGGGCGTCGCGTTGTACATGTTTCGCCGGCCCGCGGCAGTGGCGTTGCTCTGCGTTGCGCCGATGTTGGGGTCGCTGTGGACCCTTGGCGCGATGGGGTGGTTCGGCGTCACCATCAACGTCATCAACAGCGTGGTGCCGACGCTGGTGCTGGTGATCGGCCATACCGACTCGATGCATTTCCTGGTGGACATGCAGCGCTCGCGCAGCGCAGGGCAAAGCCGCCGCCAGGCCGCCCTGAACGCCGTGGCGCACGTCGGCGCCGCCAGCGGCCTGACTTCGCTGACCACCGCCGTGGGCTTCGCCTCGTTGGCCGTGGCCCGCGTGCAAATCATCCGCGACTTTGGCCTGGTGTGCGCAGCCGGCAGCGTCATCACGTTCCTGGCGGTGGTCCTGGCCCTACCCTTGTTGGCGGCAGGGCCGTTGGGCGACCGATTGTTTCCGGAAACCGCGTTGGCCGACGAGCGCCGCAGCCGTTGGTCGGCGGCTGTGGTCGAATGGTCGATGCGGCGACATGTCGGTTTGGCGATGGTTGGCGTCGCGGCCGCGATCGTGCTCGCGCTGATCGCCGTCCGTTTGACGCCCAATACTTGGGTCGCCGAGAACGTGCCGCGCGGCTCGGAAAGCGGAGCGGCGTTGGCGCATTGCGACCGTGTGCTGGGCGGGCTCAGTTTCTTGCATGCGGTGATCGACTACCCGGCCGGCGCAGCGCTGGATTCGCAAGCCACTCTCCAAACGCTGGTCGACGTACAGCGCGCGATGGCCGCCGAGCCGCCGGCGCGGCATTGCATTTCGCTGTTAAACGTGCTGGCATCGTTGCCCGACGCCACGCGCGGCTTGGCCCAGGCGGCCCAGTATTTACCGCGCGTGCCGGACGACTTGCGACGTCGGTTTCTGGACGCTGAGCAGCGTCGGTTGCTCGTTACCGCGAGAATTCCCGATTGCGGCGCTGTCCAGTTGCAACCGGCGCTGGACCGATTGCAAGATCGGCTGGCGGCTGTCGAGGCGGCGCATCCGGGGTTTCGCGTCCGGCTGACCGGCAGTCAGGTGATGGCCAACCGAAATCTGCCCAAGATGATCGGCGATTTGGGGAGCAGCGTGGGGCTGGAATCGCTCATCATCTTTGGCATGATGACCTGGTCCTTTCGTTCCTGGCGTCTGGGCCTGATCTCGGTGCTGCCAAACGTGTTCCCGTTGATCTGCGTGGCGGCCCTGATCGTAAGCTTGGGCTGGCCGCTGCAGATTGGCAGCGTGATCGTGTTCAACGTTTGTCTGGGGCTGGCGGTGGACGACACGATTCACGTTATGACCCGTTTCCGCCGCGAGCTGGAGGCGTCGCACGATGTCGACGAGGCGGTCCGCCGCAGCTTTCAGACGGTCGGGCCCGCCATGCTCACGACCACGGCCATTCTGTCGTCCGGTTTCGTCGTGGTGATGATGAGCCGCGTACCGGCGCTGCGATTGTTCGGCGGGCTGGCTTGCGTGACGATTCTCGCGGCCCTGGCCGCCGAACTGGTGTTTCTGCCGGCGCTCCTCACCACGTTTCTGCGCTGGCAGGCCAAGTCCGTGGCGCCGGTCGCTGCACCTCCCCCATAGTGGTAAGCGCCATGTGCGCTGGCCGCCGCGGTTTGCTACGATGGCAAAGGGGCGGCTCGGTTAAGTGCGTCGTGAAGCTGCCTGGGAGGGAACGCTGGATGTTGAGCGGAATCCGTTGGCTTGTCGGCTGGGTGGGCGGCATGCTCTGGCTGGCGCTGGGCGCGCCGTTGAGCCCAGCCCACGCCGGACTGACGTTTCAATTCACCTACGCGGCCGACACGCCTCAGGGGATCAAAAGCGGTTTCGAGCAGGCCGCGGCCAACTGGTCGGCCGTGCTGTACGACAATGTGACGGTCAATATCTACGTTGACTTTTGGAACGCCGGCGGCGGGATCGCGTTGTTCAACGCGGCCAACTTCGAGTACTCGCAGCTCCACACGGCCCTGCTGTCCGACGCCCGCACCACCGATGACTTA
>CAYWTU010000532.1:0-3810 GCA_964461275.1 uncultured Pirellulales bacterium
TTTCTACGGCCGCCTTGTACTCCGCAAGATTGGTCACCGGCGTCCGATTGCGGCCAACGTTCATGATGAGGGCCCCGCGCCGCAGCCGCGAATCGGCCGATGGTCCTTGGTCGTCAATGGCTACGATCAGCACGCCGCGATAACCTTCGTAGCCGGCCTGCTTGGCAATTTCCGGGGCAAGTTCCATCAGTTCCAGCCCCAAAGTCTCGTCGTTGTACCGCCCGGGGTCGGTCGACTTGCGCGGCCCGGGTACGACCCGGTCGCCGCTGGCCAGGCCAAATTCTTCGGGGAGCGACTTGACCGTCACCTGCACCGACATTTCGCGTCCGTCGCGCACAATTCGCATCGGCCGCTTTTGGTCCAGCGGCGTGCGTTCGACGTGCGCTTGCAGTTCAGCCGGGTTACGGACACGTTTGCCGTCGAATTCGAGCACGACATCGCCTGGCTGCAGCCCGGCTTCCGCCGCTGGAGTATCGGGAAACACCTCGCCCACAAACACGCCTTCGCGTTGGTTATCGTTGAGGCCGAACTGCTGAATGCGTTCGGCGGTCACAGGTCCGATGGAGATGCCCAGATAGGCCCGCTGTACGCTGCCGCGCTGCACCAGTTGGTCCGAAACCCAGCGAGCGGTGTTGATGGGGATGGCGAAACCAACGCCTTGAAAGCTGCCGCTGTTGGTGGCGATGGCGGTGTTGATGCCGATGACCTGGCCGTCGAGATTGATGAGCGGGCCGCCGGAGTTGCCGGGATTGATCGCCGCGTCGGTCTGCAGGAAGCTGGTCCGCTGGCCCTCTTCCACCTGCCGGCCCTTGGCGCTGATGATCCCGGAGCTGACGGTCGATTCCAACCCGAACGGGTTGCCAATGGCAATCACCCAATCGCCGATCTCCAGCGAGTCCGAGTCGCCCAGCTTGGCCGCCGGCAGCGCAGGCGCGCCGTCGATCCGGAGAACCGCCAAGTCGGTTCTGGGGTCGGTCTTGATATCGGTACCCTCGAACTCGCGGCCGTCGCTGAGCTTAACCGTGACCACGTCGGCCCCGGCGATTACATGATTATTGGTCAAGATCACCCCGCTGGGGTCAATGATCACGCCCGATCCCAGGCCGGAGCGCGGCATTTGCCCTCGGGGACTGAGCTCGCCATCCTCGTCGAATTCAAAGAACCGCTCGAACGGCGTGCCTTCGAACATCTCGAAGGGCGACCCCTTGAGCGGGTTCTCTCCGTCGCGTGAGCGGCTCGCCTGGCGAGGTTTGGTCTTGGTGGTGATTTGAACAACCGTGGGGAGCGTGGAGTAGGCGGCATTGCGAAATGCCCGCGACAGCGCCTTGGCGTGAGCCAACGCGTCGGCGTCGTCTTCAGGCGGCGCCGCCAGTGCGCTGCGGCCCGTCACGAAATGGCCGGCGCCGAGCAGCGTCAGGCCCACGACCATCGCCAGTGGCAACACGATAACCCGTCGATAGCCCGTCATGGTTGAGTTCTCCTCGTCAATTAAGTGTCTCAATGGCGCACGCGGCTGGCGCGCGGCTAGTCGTCGCAATGGACTCGTGGTTGAAAGATTCCCTAGCCTTCGGCCTCGCGGCGAAGTTAGTGGAAAACTTGGCGTGGCGCCCCTACGCGATAATTGTCTACCAACAACGGCCGTTGGGAACAACGTCTTTGAGATTTGGTCGCCAGTGGCTGCAGTCCAAGGGCCACACGGCGATGGTTGCCGCATCGGCATATCGTCTTGCAATTTGCATACCGCGAGGGGTCGATCGGTTCTGTGGCGCCGCGATCGGTCGCCGGAAGGAAAACGGGCATTGGTTGTGTGAAGTGCGGGGCGGCAGGCGCAACATTTGACAAAACTCCAGTTCTGTCATAGATTTAGGTAGCGTGTCCAGTGAGACGTCCCGCCTTTTTCACAGACCGTAATGGCGGGCCGACTCGTTGCGCACGGGTAACCGCATCACTCGAAGGCGTCCCTACGGCGTGGCAGTGCCCTTGGTTCTGCCGCCAGCTTAACCCGCGGGGCGCCGCACTTTCGATCCGCGCAACGTCATGCCAATTATTGATTCGCTCGAGCACGCTCCGAGCTTGCAGGCCCTGCTGGAATCGTGCGAAGCACGCATCGGCTACAAGTTCCTCGACCGCGGGCTGCTCAGAGCCGCCCTGACCCACGCCTCGGGGGCCCAACATCGTTTGGCCTCCAACGAACGTTTGGAGTTCTTGGGCGATGCGATCCTGGGCGCCGTCGTGTGCGAATTGTTGTTCCGCCAATTCCCCGAATTGCTGGAGGGCGAACTGACGCGGATCAAATCAGTTGTCGTCAGCCGGTTGACCTGCGCGAAGATCAGCCAGTCGCTTGGGTTGGAAGAATTCTTGATTCTGGGCAAGGGGATGACCACCTCGCCCAACGTGCCGCCGTCGGTCTTGGCCGACGTGTTCGAGTCTTTGGTGGCGGCGATGCAACTGGACGGTGGACCGCAAGGGGCGCGGGAATTCATTGAGCGGCACGTTCAGGCCGAGATCGACGCGGCGGCAGGCTGCGCCCACGGCAGCAACTACAAGTCGCAGTTGCAGCAATTGGCGCAGCGCGAGCTGGGCTCCACGCCGACATACCAGCTCATGGATGAAAAGGGGCCGGATCACAGCAAGTGTTTCAAGGTCAGCGCGCAGATCGCCCGGCGCCGTTACACCGCCGCTTGGGGCAGCAACAAGAAAGAAGCCGAACAGCGCGCCGCTCGCAATGCGCTGTCGGAAATCAATGGCGAGCCGGCGCCGTATCCGTCGGATTAACGTATCCGTCCGATGGCCCCGCAGCGCCGGCTCGCAACATGCGACAAGGAATCGCTATGCCCGCCAAGGCCGTGGTGTTGTTTTCCGGCGGGTTGGACAGCATGCTCGCTGTCCGCGTCTTGCAGGAGCAAGGGCTGGACGTTGAGGCCCTCAACTTCCGCACGCTCTTTACCTGCTGTCAGGATCAGGCCGCAGAGGCCGCCGAAGCGCTGGGCGTCCGGCTCACCGTCGCCGCCACCGACGACGACTACCTCGACGTGATTCGCCAACCGCAGCACGGCTACGGCCGCGGGGCCAACCCGTGCGTCGACTGTCGCATCTACATGTTTCGCCGCGCTCGGGCGCTGATGGACGAGTTGGGCGCCGCCTGCGTGGCCAGCGGCGAAGTGCTTGGCCAGCGCCCCATGAGCCAGAAGAAACGCGATCTGGCCATCATTGCCCACCGGGCCGGCTTGGAAGATCGGCTGTTGCGTCCGCTATCGGCACAGCTACTGCCGATCACGCAGCCCGAGCGCGACGGCGTTGTCGACCGCCAGCGGCTGTACGGCTTCGTCGGCCGCAGCCGCAAGGGGCTGATCGATCTGGCGCGCCGCTATGGCTTCCGCCACATTCCGCAACCATCTAGCGGGTGCGCGCTGACAATGGGACCGATGGCCGCCAAGGTGTTCGATCTGCTTGCGCACGAACCGGACAACGCCCGCTGGGATTTTGAGCTACTGAAATACGGTCGGCACTATCGCCGTGACGCGGTCACCAAGTTGGTCGTCGGCCGCCGGGAAGAAGAGAACGCGGCACTAGTTTGGCTGGCTGGGCGAGATGATGCGCGGCAATGCGCGCTTATCGAGCCGGCGGGGTTTACGGGGCCCGCCGCGGTGCTGCTGGGGGAAATGTCGGACGAGCGCATCGATTGGGCCGCGGCGATGATTTGGCGGCAAGGCCGAAGCGACGGTCCGGCGGAGGTGCAGGTGACCGTGGCAGGTCAGTCGCGGCGTCGGTCGGTGGCCGTCGACCTGGCGCCAAATGAGGCACTGACGC
>CAYWTU010000533.1:0-3809 GCA_964461275.1 uncultured Pirellulales bacterium
CAAAGGCTTCCAAGATCAAGTCGAACTCGGTCTTCTCTTCCACTGGGGCCGCCGCGGCGCCCGTCGGAGCAGCCATCATTACGGCCCCGCCGGCCGCCGGCTTGATGCCGTGGACTTCTTCCAAATAATCGCTGAGCTCTTTCGCTTCCTTCAACGTCAGCGACATGATCTTGTCGCCCAGATCCTTCGTCGTTCCGGAAAAATCGCGCGTTGCGGTCGCCATGGGTCTACGGTCCTTTCGGGGTTGCTTGAAACCCAAAATTTGCCGCCGCTTTACGCGGGCAAACTTGGATTTCAACTGGTGTTGCCACTAAAAAGTTGAGTTTGGGTTGTTTGCGGTCGCCGCCTGGAGCTTCGACCGGCGTTGGATCGACGGATGTTACTCGGCCGCGGCCTCGCCTTCCTTCTCTTCGCCGCGTTGCGAAATCTGACTCGCTAGCGCGCTGCCCGCGCTGTTCAACTGGCTGGCCAGGTTCGAGGCCGGCGACATGATTTGTCCCAGCAACAGGCTCAATTGCTCCTCGCGCGACGGCCACTTGCTTACGTCCGCCACGGCTTCGGCGCTCAGTTGTTGCCCGTCCATCACCCCGCCGCGCGGTGCGAACGGCGCGAACTGCTTTTCGCCCGCCAGCCGAGTGACCTCTTTGGCCAACGCCACGATGTCCGACCCGCCCCAGACCAGCGCCACCGGCCCGGATACGCCCTCAAACGCGGCGTGCAAAGGGGTTCCCTCGGTGGCTCGCGCCACAAGGCTGTTCTTGACCATCAGGACGTGCATCTGCTTTCCGCGCAGCTCGGCCCGCAGCTTGTGAGCCGCATTGGCCGTCATGCCAGTCACATTGACCAACAGCGCGTCGCCGACACCCTGCAGCCGATCCTTGAAGTCTTGGGTAATCAGGTCTTTGACGTACTTGCTCATGTCGATTCGCCGGGTTGCCCGGCCACGTGAGACCGGGACATTTGGTTCGAGCGCCCGACGCGGACATCGGTCGGTTCAGCGCGGGCGCTGGTGTTGTGTTCTGTCGTACCTACCGTTATCGCGTCTTCTTTTTTTCGCTTCGTTCGATGTCGCTTCGTGAGTTGGGACAGGGCGGGTTGGGGAGGGCCGGCATGAGGTCGGCGCGCCCTACGCAACGCGGAACCCCGGGCTCATGGTGGCCTTGATCGAGATGCTTTTGACGTATTGGCCTTTGATGGCGTGCGGCTTGATGGCGTTGATGTGGTCCATGAACGCCTGGATGTTTTCTACGAGCTTGCCGGCCTCGAAGCTCAATTTGCCGACCACCGCATGCACCACGCCTCCGGCGTCGTTGCGGAACTCGACCTTGCCGGCCTTGTATTCCTTGACTGTTTTGGCGACTTCGGGCGTCACTGTGCCGGCCCGGGGCGAAGGCATCAGCCCTCGTGGACCCAGCACGCGCCCCAGTGGACCCACCAGGCCCATCATGTCCGGGGCCGCGATGCAGACGTCGAAATCGGTCCAGCCGTCTTTGATCTTCTTGGCCAAGTCGTCGGCGCCGATCTCGTCGGCCCCTGCCGCTTTGGCCTGATCGGCCGCGTCGCCCTTGGCGAACACGACCACCCGCAGCGACTTGCCGATGCCATTGGGCAGGACAATCGAGCCACGGACCAATTGGTCGGCCTGCTTGGCGTCCACACCCAAGCGCATGGCGATTTCCACACTTTGATCAAATTTCGTCGTGCCGCACTGTTTGAGCAGTTCGACCGCCTTGGACAGCGGCTGGGGAACACCCACCGGCGCCTTGGCCGCCAACGCCCGATATCGTTTGGATTTCTTTGCCATTGGTCGCCTAACCTAAACTGCTTTTGTCCTGTTGATTGATCGCGGGCGGAGCCGCATCGACCGCGGCTAGCCTTCCACCACCAAGCCCATGCTCCGCGCCGTTCCCTCGACCATCCGTTTGGCGTGTTCGACATCGCGGGCATTCAAGTCGGCCATTTTCTTCTTGACGATTTCTTCCACCTGCGCCGACGTTACCTTGCCGACCTTGTCCTTGTTCGGTACGCCCGAGCCCTTGGCGATTCCCGCCGCCTGCTTCAGCAGCGCCGCCGCCGGGGGGCTCTTGCACACGAATTCGAAGCTGCGGTCGTTGAACACGCGAACGACCACGGGGATCGGCATTCCGCCGGCCTCCCGCGTGCGTTCATTGAACTGTTGCACGAATTGGCCCAAATTCACCCCGTGGCGCCCCAGGGCCGTGCCGACCGGGGGGGCAGGCGTGGCCTGACCGCCAGGCACTTGAAACTTCACTTCCGCTACGAGCTGTTTGGCCATGTTCGTGGGTGGTCGCTAATGGTTCGTTACAGGATAGTTGCCGAGGGTCCGCTACAGGTTTTCGATCTGCCAGTATTCCAGCTCTACGGGCGTGGAGCGGCCGAAAATGTTGATCATGACCGTCACGCGCCCATTGGCCTGATCGATGTTGTTGACTTCGCCTTCAAAGTTCTCAAACGTACCTTCGTTGATCTTTACTCGGTCGCCGACCTTGAAGGCGATCTTCAGCTTCGGCGCTTCTTCCGTCTTCTCTTCCGGTTTGTTGATCAAGCGGTTGACTTCGGAGTCGGGCATCGGCGCCGGACGTCCGCCGGCCCCGGTGAAATCGCCGATGCCGGGCGTGTCACGGACCAAGAACCAGCTTTCGTCGTTGACCGCCATCTGCACCATGATGTAGCCAGGGTACAACTTCCGCTTGACGATTCGCTTTTTGCCGTTCTTGAACTCCGTGACCATTTCGGTCGGAATAAACACCTCGCCAAAGTAGCGATCCAGCCCCGCGATTTTGACTCGCCGAATCAAGCCGTCCTTAATCGATTCCTCGCGGTTGCTTTGCACCTTAAGGATGTACCACCGCTTCTCGCCCACCTCTTCGGCTTCGTCGTCCGCCGACTCGGTAATCGGCTTGGCGTCGTCGCGCTGGTTTTCGTACTCGACCGGGCTCGCCACGTTTCCGCCGCCTCGATCGGGCCAATCGGCCGCTACGGCAGAGAAATCGGCCGGCAAGACGCGCTCCACGGCCGCCTCTGCTGGCGCACTTTGTGCTGGCGACCCTTCCGCGGGCGTCTCGCCTACCGGCGCAGGCTCAGCCGGCGCGGCACTTTCGTGCGCCACGGGTGCGTCGGGAGCTTGCCCGGCGTGCATCGCGTCGTCGGAGGCCGGCGCCGCTGATTCGTCGCTTGCGTCCATGATTGGTTGCTGCCCGTAGCTGGAAAGCGTCGGACTTTCTGACGCTAGGTCACTTGGTAAGTAAGTAATAGGTCGCTTGGTCGCTGGGAAGCCCGCCGCCTTAAGTTCCGCCGGTGATGCCCAACAATTGCAGCACCAACCGCCAGACGATGTCGTACAGGAACAACAACGTGCCCAGGATAAAAATCGTCAGGATCACCACCACGCTGCTCCGCCACAGTTCTGTCCTGGTGGGCCAAGACACCTTCTTGATCTCCGCTTCCACGGCGATCAAAAAATCGGCGAACTTCGGCCAGTTCACTGCGCGATATGCCAACCATAACCCCACCGCCAACGCCACCAGCGGCCATACGTACTGCGACGTTGGCCCACTGGAGAGCAGGAACCGATTCAGCCGCCACGCCCCCAGAGCGGTCACCAGCCACAACGCCACGCACGTCGCTTGCCGCGCGCGGCGTCCCTGACTGGGCTTGTACACCCGATAGTCAATCAGGTCACGCAAGATTCCATTCATCAGCGTTTGTTCTGAAGCCATGCAACCGGGCCTGCTGCTAGGAACAATGGCAGGGGTGGCGGGGATCGAACTCGCAACCTCTGGTTTTGG
>CAYWTU010000534.1:0-3806 GCA_964461275.1 uncultured Pirellulales bacterium
GGCCGCCAGCGGACGCGCGCAGTCGTTGGGACGCACCGAGGGCCTGACCAAACTGCTCATCGATCCCGAGACCGAACGCGTTTTGGGCGTGGGTCTGGTTGGTCCTGGCGCCGGCGAGTTAATCGCCGAAGGCGTGCTGGCGATTGAGATGGGCTGCACTGCCCGCGACCTGGCCGAGTCGATCCATCCCCATCCAACGCTGAGTGAAACGATGGCTTTTGCCAGCGAACTGTACTACGGCCTGGCAACCGAAGTTTACCGGCCCAAGCGCGAGCGGGTGAGTTGAGAGCGACTGTGGCAAGGGGGTTGGCTACCGCGCCGCGGCGCCGGTTGGCCCGCGTCCCACCGCGTTGCCAGTCCAACGCGGCGGGGCCACCGCCTGCTCGCGCAATATTTCGCCGCGGATCATATCGACCACGCCAAATGAGCGGAGATAGCGCTTGGACACGTGCGCCACGCCGATCAATCCGCTGATGTTCACCTGTCGAACCTTCTCGGCGTCGTCGGCCGACAGACACGCGACGTTCAGCCCCGCGCCTCCGAGCGCCTGCGGCGACTCGTCAGGCCGCGTCCAGCCGTAACGCTTCAATACCGGGTCGGCGGGACTGGTCAGCACTAAGAGCCGCCTCGTCACGGACAGGGCGCGCCCGTGGCGCCGGCCCGGCAGCAGCCAATCGTTGTCCAGCGCTGCCGCCGTTAGTACCGCCCTTAGGCAGCACAGCCCCGCGGGCTTCTCGGTCAGCGCGGCGCCGCATAATTCGCCGCCGCCCAACAGGTGCAGCGCGGCTGTGGCCAGTCGCGCGCCGTAACTGTGTCCCCACAAGACCATGTCACCGGTCTGCGGCAGCCTCGCCAAAAACTCCGCCAGATGCGTCGCCTGCCGTTCGGTCAGTTCGGCCACGGTGCGAAAACTTTCGAGCGGCGCTTCGCCGGTTTTTTCGCTGGGCCACATCCAGACGATCAATCGCAATTGCTCCGCGGCGTCGCCGTCGCCGGCCAGCGCGCGATACACCGCCAAGCCGGCCTCGCGGGCGTCCGCTTCGCTATTGTTGTAGCCGTGAATGTAGATGCAGGTGGGTGAGGCGCAGGCGTCGCTAGCCAAGAGGTCGGCCATGTCCGCCGCCCTCCAGCCGCACCGGGCTCGCCAACATTCCACCTGCAAATCCGCCGGATGGTCGTCGCATGGCTCGCCGCTCAAGCCGTGCGTGCTGACCGCCCAGATGGTAGGGCAGTCGCCGCCAGCCGTCGCCGGTGACTCCATGAACTCGTGTGCTTCGGCGTCAGCGGCGCCCTGCGAAACGCACACGAACCAGACCAACGCTAGCGCGATTTGCCACGCACGGCGCGCACCGTCAGCACGGCGGGTTACGTGCGGGCAACGTGACGGATTGTCATCCATGACCCAGGGGCTGTCCGGAGCGTCGGCGCTGCTCGGGGGGCGAAACGGTCGCCCCCGAAGTCGGTTTTACAAATCTACACGCTGATTTGCCTCGCGTGGCAAAAAGGTATCGTGCGGTGAGGTGAAAAATCACCGTGTCGCGTTTGCACATCGTGCCACATGGGGTAGAGTTGAGCGGCGCATCGCGCAATGCGGAACTTGTCCGATGCGCCGTTTTGCACCGGAGAAAACGGTCATGAGAAGAGTCACCCTTACGCTGATTGCGGCGACCCTGTTGGCCGGCGCCGGCGGATGTCGCTGCTGCAATTGGTTCCATCGCGGACCGCAATGCGCCGCCCCGGCGGCGCCTGCCGCGCCGGCATGCACGACCGGCGGTTACAGCGACCCTTACGCTGCGCCGCCTGCGTTACAGTCGGCTCCGCCGACCTACGTCCCGGCGCCGGGCTAGTGCCTGGCGGCGATTCCCGCTTCTGTTGTACGTCCCCTACCGTCCACTCCTTCCGCGCGCACCTTCCGCCGCGGACGTCGCGCCATCCTGAACGCGGCATCCGCGGCGGAGTTGCATTCCTGGAGTCCAACCGACAACCTGTTCGATTCGCTGAAACCAACTGGTTCTAGCGGGCCATTGTCAGGTTGCTGGTCGGCCTCATAGCCCCGGCATCGGTCGCTGCGTCGCGCTCGGAAAAAGCCAACCACAGCGCCCCGACACAAGGCCCCAGTCATGTCCCGCTTCATCCGCCGTTTCCACCCCGGTCGACAAGCCTGCGTCATCCTCCGACAATGGCGTGAGGCGCAGGACGCGGCTCGGCCGGCAACGGGTGTCCAGCGGCACGCATTCTGGTCCGCCGCCTCAGCCTGCCCGTCCGGCGAGGCGGTTGTTTCCGCGGCCGATCGCGATACAATCGCGCGTCTTTCCCGTGCTGGCGCCGCCGCGGATTGCTATGAGCTTGCCCCCTGACGAATTGGCTGTCGATCAGGCCAGGCTGATCCACGCCCTGCATAACCGCGACACCCAGCGCCACGCGCATATCTGGATCGAGGGGCGCGGCGCCGTCCTGGTTGACCAGACGGGGCGCGAATATCTCGACGCCCTCTCGGGATTGTGGAATGTGGTCGTCGGCCACGGCCGCGCCGAATTAGGACAGGTCGCCGCCCGGCAGATGGCCACGCTCGGCTACGCTTCGGCGTACACGGGCAGCACCAATCGTCCCGCCATCCAGTTGGCCGAGCGGTTAGCCGAATTGTGTTACCCGGGCATCGGTCGATTCTTTCTCACCTGCGGCGGTGGGGAGGCCAACGAGGCTGCCTTTAAGACGGCCCGTTTCTACTGGAAGCTACGCGGCAAACCCGACAAGGTGAAGATCATCGGCCGGGTCTGGGGCTATCACGGCACGACGCTTGCCGCCATGACCGCCACAGGCATCTTCAGCTATTGGCCGATGTTCGAACCGCGGGCGCCGGGATTTCTGCACATCGCCAGTCCGTATCCTTATCGCTTCGAAATGCCAGACGATCGGTTGCCGGACGACCAGCGTACGCCGGGCCAGATGGCGGCCGACCTGTTGGAAGAATCGTTGTTGCGCGAAGGGCCCGACACCGTGGCCGCGTTTGTGGGCGAGCCGGTGCAAGGCGCCGGCGGCGTGATCGTGCCGCAGGACGACTATTGGCCACGGATTCGTGAAATCTGCGACCGCTATCGCGTGCTGCTGATTGCTGACGAGATTATCACCGGCTTCGGCCGCACCGGCGACTGGTTCGCGCTCAGCAAGTACGGTGTCGAGCCAGACATTCTCACCTTCGCCAAGGCGCTCACCAGCGGTTACTTTCCCATGGGCGGCATGGGGGTCAATGCCGAGATTTCCGCGGCCATCGACGAGGCCCAGGGCTCGCAAACTTGGATGCACGCTTACACCTACTCCGGCCATCCGGTGGGGTGCGCGGTGGCGCTGGCAAACCTGGACATCATCGAACAAGAGGGGCTCATTGCCCGGGCCGCGGAGTTGGGCGAGCGGCTACGGTCGGGTCTGGAAACATTACGCAGCCACAAGCACGTGGGCGATGTCCGCGGTCAGGGGCTGATGGCCGCGGTGGAACTGGTGGCCGACAAAACTACGAAGGCCGAGTTTCAGGCCGAGGAAAAGGTGGGCCCGCGCGTCCATGCCGCCACGCAGGAGCGGGGGATGTTCACGCGGCTGCGGGGCGACGTGTACAACTTGGCCCCGCCGTTTGTCACCTCACCAGCGCAGATCGATCGCATGGTGAACATTTTGGGCGATTCGATCGAGACGGTGCTGGGGCCGGGGTAAATGGTCGCTAAACGACCTGACAACGACCCTCGAACTCCGTTTGATTCCAGCGCGCCAAGAAAGTTGTCTCCCCGAGGCTAACGGATCGCGAAACACCACCT
>CAYWTU010000535.1:0-3786 GCA_964461275.1 uncultured Pirellulales bacterium
CGCCCCCTGCCGGCCGGCCGGGCCATTCGCCGGCCCGCTGGTGGTCAGCATGAGGCCCTATTTGCCAGAGGACGTGCCGCGCGTGTGCGACATCTCGGGCCGCTTTGCCACGATGCATGGAGCGCCGATTCACATCGGCGACCCAAGCGCACTGGGAATTGAAAATCTGGACCGTCCCGATTTCGGAGACGCCGTGCCGCTGTTGCCTGGCGAGATTCCGGTCTTTTGGGCCTGCGGCGTCACGCCGCAATTGGCCTTGCAAGCGGCGGCGCCCGATTTGGCGATCACGCACAGCCCGGGCTGCATGTTCGTTATGGACCGCAGCGACTCCTCGTTTGCAGAACCGGGCTAGGTAATGCAAACTGTTCGGCCTCGCCGCCTGGCGAATCGCAGTCTTCAAGGAATGGTCATGTCGCTCGATGTCGCCTCGTGTCGCGCTCAGTTTCCCGCCCTGGCCCGCCGCCAAGGTGACTTGGCGTGCGTCTATTTTGACGGTCCGGCCGGCAGCCAGGTTCCGCAACGCGTCGTGCAGGCCATGGGCGATTACCTAACCGGCTGCAACGCCAATCATGGCGGGTTGTTTGCCACGAGCCGCCAAAGCGATGCGCTGCTGGACGCCGCCCATCAAGCGGTCGCTGATTTCCTCGGAACGGACGACCCGAAAACGACCATTTTCGGCGCCAACATGACGACGCTCACCTTCGCATTCAGTCGGGCGTTGGCGCAAACCTGGGGCCCGGGCAACGAGGTGCTGGTCACGCGCTTGGATCACGACGCCAACGTCACCCCCTGGGTGCTCGCCGCCCGAGACGTCGGCGCTGCCGTCCGCCACGCCGACATTCGCCCCGACGACTGCACGCTGGACCTCGACGATTTTCGGAAGAAACTCACTGGCCGCACGCGACTAGTGGCTGTAGGAGCGGCGTCGAACTCGGTGGGCACGGTGAACGCGGTGGCGCAGTTGGTTACCTGGGCCCATGCCGCCGGGGCGCAAGTGTTCGTCGATGCGGTGCACTACGCCCCGCATCGTTTGGTCGACGTGGCGGCTTGGGGCTGCGACTACCTGGCGTGCTCGGCCTACAAGTTCTTTGGCCCGCACGTTGGCCTGCTCTGGGGGCGACCGGAGCTCTTGGAAAATCTGCCGGCCTACAAGGTTCGTCCGGCGTCGAACGACCTGCCTCATAAGTGGATGACTGGCACGCAGAACCACGAGGGAATTGCCGGCGTGCTGGCGGCCATCGACTATCTGGCCGACTTGGGACGCAAACAGGGCATGCCGGCCGATCGTCGCGAGGCCCTCGGCGCCGCGTTCCAGCAGATTCGCCAGCATGAAGAACAGCTTTGTGACCGCCTGCTCCGCGGGCTCAAAGCGCTGCGGCAGGTGCGGGTGTGGGGAATTGCCGACCCGGCTCGAATGTCCGAGCGCGTGCCGACGATTTCCATCACCCACGGCAAACTGACGCCTGCCGAGCTAACCGCGAGATTGGCTGAGGCGGGCGTATTTGTCTGGCATGGAAACTATTACGCCCTGTCGCTGAGCGAAGCGCTGGGGCGCGAACCGCAGGGGATGGTCCGGATCGGCCTGTTGCATTACAACACGGCCGATGAGGTCGATCGGCTGCTGGCCGAATTAGCACGCTGGGAATGATGCCGCATGACGACACCCGCCGTCCGCCCTACCACGCTCGCGCTGGAGCCCACGGGAACGCTGCTGATCGGCTGGAGCGACGGCCGCCAGCGCCGATACTCGCTGGCCGAGTTGCGGGAAAGCTGCCCCTGCGCCACCTGCCGCGAAAAGCGATCGCAGCCGCCGCAGGCCAGTTTGCTGCCGGTGTTGTCGGCCCGCGACCTGGCGCCGCTGACCCTGCTTGGCGCCAGGCCGGTGGGCCAGTACGCCTACGCGCTGGAGTTTAGCGACGGTCACGACACAGGCATTTATACGTTCGAGTTCCTCCGCGAACTGGGCCAGGAGCCGGCCTGATCGCGTCAACCCTGCAGCGTCTGCAAGATCAACATCGTTTCGTCGTTGACGCTGCTGGGGATGGTGTGTCCTGCGGTGTCCATGATTTGCGACAGATGGTCGCGAATCTGCTCGGCCGAGGGCGTCACGCCCTTGCCAGCGAACCAGCCCGGCGCCAGACCGACGAACACGCGGGCATAGCGCCCGCCGCCGCACGAAATAATTTCGTGCGAAAGTTCGCACTGCTCCGAAACCAGGTAAGTGACCAACGGGGTGATGTAGTCGGGCCCCAACAACTCGGCCAATGGCCCCAACAACTCCTCGGTCAGCCGCGTGCGAGCGATGGGCGCGATGACGTTCGACTTAATGTTGTACTTGGCCCCTTCCAACGCCAACACGTTCGAAAGGCCGACAAGCCCCATCTTGGCGGCGCCATAATTCGTCTGCCCAAAGTTGCCGAACAACCCAGCCGCTGACGAGGTGAACAAGAACCGGCCGTACCCCTTGTCCTTCATGAGGCGAAACGCCGGTTGCGACACGAAAAACGCCCCCTTGAGATGCACGTCGAGGACAATTTGCAGATCCTCCGGCGGCAGCTTGGCGAACGTTTTGTCGCGCAAAATTCCGGCGTTGTTGATCACGATGTCGATCGTGCCAAAATGGTCGACGGCCGATTGTATGATCGCCTCGCCTCCTGCGGGGGTAGCGACCGAATCGTAATTGGCCACCGCCTGACCGCCGGCGGCGCGAATTTCGGCCACGGTTGCGTCGGCCATGTTCGAGCCGCTGCCGGTGCCGTCACGGCTGCCCCCCAAGTCGTTGACCACCACCTTGGCGCCGCGGGCCGCCAGCATCAACGCGTATGTCTTTCCGAGGCCGCCACCGGCGCCCGTGATGACCGCCACTCGATTGTCAAAACGCACGTCGCTCATCGTCGAAAGACTCCCGGTTCAAAGTGGAAAATCGGCGGATTACGTAAGACCAACAAGATAACTCCGGCCCGGGCCGTTCGACAGGGGGAGCGGCGCCCAACCTTTGAGGCCGCTAAGCAACCTGACAACGGCCCCCTAACTCCCGTTGATTCCAGAGCATCGAGGAGGTTGTTTGTTGGACTCTTAAATTCGGCGTGTCGTGGCCGACGGCCATGACGACAACCTTGCTGCGTCTCGCCCGCGGTGGCAAGATGGCGTACACTGTCGGCGGCGTCAGCTTGTGACGCCGTTTTCTTTGTTGTTGGAAGTGCGGCTGAGGGACGCGGACATGGCGCAGCGCGAGGGCAAGGTGGCCTTGGGGTTGGTGCAGATGAGCTGCACCGAAAACAAGGCGGCCAATGTCGACAAGGCTTTGGCTCGGATTGCCGAGGCGGCGGCGGGCGGCGCGCAGATTGTCTGCCTGCAAGAGCTGTTTCACGGCCAGTACCCGTGCCAAAGCGAGGATCATGCCCGGTTCGCTGAAGCCGAGCCGATCCCGGGCCCAACCAGCCATGCCCTGGCCGAAGCCGCCAAGAAGCACGGCGTTGTGGTGGTTGGTTCGCTGTTCGAGCGCCGCGCCGCCGGGTTGTATCACAATACGGCGGTGATCTTCGACGCCGACGGGCGACAGGCCGGGATGTATCGCAAAATGCACATCCCCGACGACCCGTTGTACTACGAGAAATTCTATTTCACACCGGGCGACTTGGGCTTTCGCAGTACGGAGACCAAATACGGCAAAGTGGGCGTCTGCGTCTGTTGGGACCCGTGGTATCCCGAGGCGGCCCGGCTGACGGCCCTGGCCGGCGCACAAATTCTGTTTTATCCCACGGCGATCGGCTGGCATCCCAGCGA
>CAYWTU010000536.1:0-3785 GCA_964461275.1 uncultured Pirellulales bacterium
TCGTGTTTGCCGTGCTGTTCGGCTACTTCAAGGTTCCCACGAAATATCAGCACCGCGTGCTGTTTTGGGGGATCATGGGGGCGATCGTCATGCGGCTGACGTTTGTCCTGGCCGGCGCGGCGCTGATTCACCGCTACAATTGGATCATTGTCGGATTTGGCCTGTTCCTGATTTACACCGGGATCAAACTCGCCAGCCACAAAGACGATGGGCACGACCCGGAACACAGCCTGCCGCTGCGGATTGCGCGGCGATTCTTGCGTGTGGCCAAAGGGGAACACGGCAGCGACTTCTTTGTCCGACAAGACGGCAAGTGGTTCGCCACGCCTTTGTTTTTAGTGCTGGTGGTGGTGGAAATCACCGACGTGATCTTCGCTTTTGACAGCGTGCCGGCCATCTTCGGCATCACCACCGATCCGTTCATCGTGTTTACGTCCAACATTTTCGCGATCCTGGGCTTGCGAGCGCTCTATTTCTTGTTGGCGGGCGTGATGAACATGTTCCGCTATCTGCCGCTGGGATTGGCGGGAATTTTGATCTTCGTGGGCGTAAAGATGACGCTGAAGTGGGTCGACGAACAACACTGGCTGGACTATCACCTTTGGCCGCTGCCCGACTTGGCCTCGCTGGGCATGGTGCTGGGCATCCTGGCGGTCTCGATCGGCGCCTCGATCTTGGCCAACCGTCGGGAACAGGCGCAGTCGGCGTAACGTCGGCGGGAATCGCCTACCGCGTCAACAGGTCCATCGCCGCGAAATCCGCCTTCAGCGACCGATACAACCGCTGGTACTGCGGAAAAGCGGCGTCGTAATATTTTGCGGCCGCTCGGTTTACGGGCGTCTCATCGACCACGCGAATGGTCGCCCGGCACGCCTCGGCCACATTCTTGAACGCCCCAGCGCCTACCGCCGCCAATAGCGCCACGCCGTACGCCGGCCCCTGCTCGGCGTTGAGCGTGACCACTTTTTGGCCGAACACGTCGGCTTGCACCTGCCGCCACAGGGGGCTCCGCGAGCCGCGGCCTGAGGCGCGGATTTGTTTCACAGGCACACCCAGTTGCCGGATGATTTCCAAACTGTCGCGCAGGGCGTAGGTCACCCCTTCGAGCAGTGCGCGTACCATTTGCCCGCGGCCGTGCGTCATCGTCAGCCCGATAAAGCAGCCCCGAGCGTGCGGGTCGGCGTGGGGCGTGCGCTCGCCGGACAGGTAGGGCAGAAAAAACAACCCCTGGCTGCCGACCGGCGTTTGGGCTGCCTCGGCCGTAAGGATGTCGTAAGGGTCGCGCTTGCTCTTCTTGGCGGCGGCGATTTCGGCCTGGCACAGTGCATTGCGAAACCATTGCAGGCAGGCGCCGCTGGAAAGGTTGACGCCCATCATGTGCCACCTTCCGCGGACTGCATGGCAGAACGTGTGCAGCCGACCATGCGGATCGAATTGGACCAGATCGCTGTGGACGAACATCACGCCCGAGGTGCCAATGCTGGTCGACAGGGCCCCGGCGGTCACAATGCCGTTGCCCACGGCGCCGGCGGCACAGTCGCCGGCGCCGCCCACGACGATGCAATCGGTTGAGAGCCCCAACGCCGCGGCCGTGTCCCGCGTCAACCGTCCCGTCACCTGTTCCGATTCGTAGCACGCGGGCAGCAGCGACTCGTCGAGTTCCAATTTGGACAACAGCGGCTTGCTCCATTTTCTCCCCGCCACGTCCAACAGCAACGTGCCGCTGGCATCGCTCACCTCGGTGGCGAACTCGCCTGTCAGGCGGCGGCGAATCTCGTCCTTGGGCAACAGGACCATGCGCGTCCGCTGGAAATTCTTAGGTTCGTGGTTGCGCAGCCAGAGAATCTTGGGGGCGGTGAATCCTGCCAGCGCGGGGTTGGCCACCATGCCGATCAACTTATCGCGGCCGCCGGCGCGGCGTTCGATCTCCGCGCACTCGGCCGCCGTCCGCTGATCGTTCCAGAGCAGCGCCTTGCGAATCACCTTGTTGCGCTGATCCAGAAACACCGAGCCGTGCATTTGCCCCGAAAGCCCAATCGCCTTAACGTCGGCCGGTTTGAGCTTCGCCTGTTGAACGACCGACCGCACCGTCTTGACCGTGGCGGCCCACCAATCGTCGGGATCCTGCTCGCTCCACAACGGCTTGGGCTGATACAGAGGGTACTCGGCCGTGGCCTCAGCCAGGATCGTTCCCGTGGCGTTGATGGCCAGCGTTTTCGTGCCCGAGGTGCCAACGTCGATTCCAAGAAATACGCTCATTTTGCTCGCATGCAGGGGAAACAGGGAAGGAAAGGTCTGCCCGGCGGTTGTGCCGCCATGATAGCTAGCCTAGTCCAGATGCGGTACACATGGCGGTCGATTGTCGTCCGGCGGGCGCTGGCGTAGCATACGGTGGACTGGGCGCGATGCAGCGGCGCGCCGGGGGATTGATTGCTGTCTTGTTCCCAACCGCTGGGCATCATTAGGAGCACGCGTGATATGAGACTTTCTACGTTGGCGCTGGCCTGCGTTCTGTGCGGCATGGCGCTTGCGCACGACGCGTTAGCGGCGGACCTGAAAGTGGGCGACGAGGCCCCGGCCTTTGCGCTTCCCGGTTCGGACGGCAAGACATACGCTTTGGCCGATTTCAAGGGCAAACAGGCGGTGGTGGTCGCCTGGTATCCCAAGGCCTTCACCGGCGGGTGAACGATGGAATGCAAGTCGCTCCGTGAGAGCGGCCCGGCCCTGAAGGAATTTAACGTCGCTTATTTCACCGCCAGTTGCGATTCGGCCGAAACCAACAAAAAATTCGCCGAATCGTTGATGCTCGACTACCCCATTCTCAGCGACGCGGACGGCAAGGTCGCGGAGGCGTACGGCTTGATCAAGCCAGGCGGCCCCAAGTTTTCCGCCCGCTGGACGTTCTACATCGGGCCCGATGGCAAGATCTTGCACATCGACAAGCAGGTCAAGTCGGCACAACACGGCGCCGACGTAGCCGCCAAGCTGGCCGAACTCGGTGTAACCAAGCGGTAACGCCGCTGATAGCGAATCGTCCTGAATTCGTTTGCCACGGACACGGCCGAGGCACTGCCTGGGTCGTGTCCGCTGGCGCCCGTGGGATTACCGCCCAGGAGGTTGGCTGGCCAGTTGCACCAGCGCCTCGCGGACACGCGAAATTTGCTCGGCATCGACGGTCAAGTAGCGGTGCCGGCCATCGGAAGACGGCGCGAACTGCGTCACGTGCTGCTCGTCCACCGAGATGGCGCCCGGCTCGGAAAGGCCAAAGTAGCCGCGCTCCGGATGCACCGCATACAGCACACTAGTCAGGTCCCAAGTCTCGCGGTCGTAGGGCATCTTCATGTAACGGCGATAAGCGTCCGGCAACGGGTGATGCTTGGCATAGGCGAAATCGCGCTCGATGCTCGCGGCCGGATACTTGATCGCCCGGCCGATTTCAAACCCGCTGGCCACGATCGGCGTAGGCCAATCGCGATACACCCGGCGAGCCGCGTCCACATCGATAAACACGTTGTACTCTTTATGACGGCCTACGGTCGTGAACATGCCGGCCATTATCGACAACAGCCGACACTTGCGGGCGACGAGCTCCCGGCCCGAAAGCGGCGAATGTTCGTCGGCGACGGACTCGAGCAGCCGGGCCAGGTTCGTCGAAAATCCGACCACGACCATGGCCACCGACTCGTCCGGTTGGCCGGCCAGCGTTTTTCTCAAAACGGCCGTCGCCTCCGGAATCTCGTCGCCCCAACGTATGTCGCTGGGATACGACGGGGCGCCGTCGGCGT
>CAYWTU010000537.1:0-3782 GCA_964461275.1 uncultured Pirellulales bacterium
AAGTCTTGTCCGGAGTCGTGCGAATAGAAGTGCCGGCCGATTTCGCCGGCCAGGCGAGCCACGAACTCGCGGCGGAACTGCGGCTCGGGCTTGTCGGTGGGCACACCACCCACGGCCGGATAGATCGTCTGCGGCAAGGTTTTCTCGTACACCAACTTGCCGTCCTGAGTCATGTCGTAGACGCGAACCACGCCGCTGGCCTTGCCTTGATAGATCGTCTGGCTTTGGAACAGGCTGAAGGCGTCCAAGTCGATGGCCACCAGCAGCTCGGCGTCGACGGCCCGTCCGACTTCGACGTACTCCTCCCAGGCGTTTTCGTCGGTCCACTTTTCGACCTTGTCGGGGTCGACCAGTTTCAGCTTCTTGACGTTCTGTTCGAGCATGCCGCCCAGTTCGCGTGCCAACTGCTTGTCTACGCCGGCGCTGGTGTATTGCAACGAAGTGGTGGGCCGGCAGACCACTGCCACGCGCTTGTCCTTCAGGTCTTCAAACTCGGGGGGGACGTTGTTGCCCTTGATGGTGTAGAGCGCCAAGGCCACGGCGTTGCAGCCGACCAAGGGGGCCACGCACATCGCGATGAGCGCGGCGCAGACGAATCGTCGGAACCAAGTGAATCGGGCGCCATCCATTGCAGGCCCTTTCGGTCAAAGTCGATTTATTGGCCGAATCCGTTCGGCCGTATCATGCGCCGGCGCTAATGGAACATGGTCCGCCGGCACCAGTCGAACAACGTCACGCCGATCCACGCCGCGGCCGCCAGGGCCAGCCAACGGTCGTTGGGCCGGCTGAGCAGCCATCGTCCTCGTAGCGCACACGCGGCCAGCCACGGTCCGGCCGCCAGGCTGGCCAACGCCAACAGGGTGCCGCCGAGGTTGGTCTGCGCCGCCAGCGACAGGTTGCCGTTCATCAGGTGTGCCCACGACGTGGTCATGCCGCACGAAGGGCAAGGCCAGCCGAATATCAACAGGAACGTGCATGGCGGAAGCCCCAGTTGCCGGTGGGTGCCGCGACCGCGCGGGTCAGGCTGCAACCAATAGGCGACCGCCAGCGCTGCGATCAGCGCGGACCCGACCACCGCCAACTGGCGGCGCTGCCGCGGCGATAGCTCGGCCGGCGGCAGCTCGACGGTCTTACGGTCGTCGGGCGCAGACAAGGCCGGGGAGAATAGCGACGTCCCGGAGACCTGACAAGGTCGAACCAAATCGGCGGAATCGGCGGGCGAGTTGCCCATCTTAGCAAGCTTATGCTGTAGTCAGGTCTAGGCCAACGGGGCCGACTCAAGCGGGGCCGGCGCAACCCCTGCGGGCGCGCTCAGCCGCTGGACGTCGTCCTGGCGCAGGCAGAGGCGGCGGACGCCGGTGGCCCGGCCAGTGTGTTCGTCGACCTCGACGATCGTTCCCGACAATCGCACGTCCCCGGTGGCCACATCAAACTGCGTGGGATTGAAAGTCAGCGTCGTCTCCAAAACGCGATCGACCCGGCGCCCCAGGATGCTGTCGTAGGGACCGGTCATGCCGACATCGCATTGAAACGCGGTGCCGCGGGGCAAAATTTGTTCGTCAGCCGTGGGAACGTGGGTGTGCGTACCGAGCACCGCCGACACGCGGCCGTCCAGATAGCGGCCCATGAGTTGCATGTCGCTGGTGGCTTCGGCGTGGAAATCGACCAGCACGACGCGCACGTTGTCCGGCAGCTGGGCCAGGACGCGGTCGGCGGCGGCCCAGGGGCAATCGACCGGCCGCATAAACACGCGCCCCAAGAGGCTGATGACGGCCACCGGCGTTCCGTGACGGGCGGTCAGCAGCATCCAGTCCTTGCCAGGCGCCGTGGCCGGGTAATTGGCGGGCTTGACGATGTTGTTTTCGGCCGCCAGGACGTTGTTGAGTTCCTTACGTTTGTAGATATGGTCGCCCATCGTCAGTCCGTCGACGCCTGCCTCGATCAGTTCGCGATAGTGCTTGGGCAACAGCCCGGCGCCGGCGGTGGCGTTCTCGGCGTTGGCCACGACCAAATCGAGTTTCTCGGACTCGATCAGGCCGCGCACCGTCTGGACGACGATTTCACGTCCGGGTTGTCCCACGATATCACCGATCAACAAGATGCGCACGGCGGAAGTTCCAGTTACAGTTTTTGCCCGAATCAAGGGGCGTTCGAGGGCCGTTGTCACGTTGTTTGGCGGCCCCACGGTCATCGCGACGGTCATCGTCGCGTGCGGGCTCGCGGCAGTCAAACCAGCGCACCCGATTGCGGATCGACTCCCCCGCCCTGCGTCAGCCGGGCCAACGCTTCCAGGACGAGCAGCAGCGCGCCGGGATCAAACATTTCTTCGGCGTCGGCGGTCATTTGCTCAAAGTGCATGATGTCCAGCCGCGCGTCGCATTGCCCGAGCAGTTTAAGCCGCCGCTTGTCCTCCACCGCACAGGCGGGCCCCGACAATTCCTGGATCAAACCGGCCGCCTGCGAACGGACCTCTTCGCCCGTTTCGTAGCTGATTTCCAGGGCCGAGTAGTCCTGACGGCTGTGCAATGTCAGCGACTCGAGCAACCCGTCGGCGTCGGCCGCCTGGTTGTCGAACTCGAAATGGCCATTGAGCCTGGCCCGCGCCTCTTGCACCCGTTCCAGGGACGGCCGCTGGGCCGCCTCGAAAAACACGAAGTAGGTCTCGCGCCACTGATATTCGTCAAGCGTCGACATGCGGGTCCTTTCTGAGGCGCGAATTTCGCCGCAGCGTAGCGCGAAATCGGCCGACGTTGTCCGCACCATTGCCCGCCGCGATCGCGTTCCAATCGGCCGCTCAGCAGCGACCAAAAAATCACTTCCGCCACACGACTCCCCCTCACCGGGCCTCTCCCCGAGGAAGAGATAAGAATGAAGGTGATTGTTTTCCGGCCGCCCCTCAGTTCGATTCTTCCGATTCGTCTTCGGGCGGTTCCAAATCGCCTTGCCAGCGTTCGATGGCCTCCAACACTTCGTCGCGCTCCGCTCGATTGGCCCACACCGAATCGTCGCCGTCCAGTCGAACTTCGTAGTAGCCCTCTCGCTGGCAATCCTCGGCCCCGCAAAAGTGCGGCACAGCCGCCACCCACACGATCCGGTATAGCGGGACGTGCTTGTCGTCCACCAGACAGAAAATTGACATCGCTATTGTACCTCAACCACCTTGTCCATCGCGAAACCGGTTGGCGGGCGCCTCACTGTCCTGCCGCTTGACCCAACTCCACGGAGCGCTTGGCGGCCGCTTCGACGGCCGCAATGATCGCCCCGCGAACGCCATGTTCTTCCAGCGCTTGCAGACCGGCAATCGTGGTGCCGCCGGGGCTGGTCACCTGGTCTTTGAGCACGCCCGGGTGTTGGCCGGTGCGCAACACCATCTGGGCTGCGCCGAGTACGGTCTGCGCCGCCAGGGCCGTCGACACGTCGCGCGGCAGGCCGACGCGGACCCCGCCGTCGCTGAGCGCTTCAATGATGACGTATACGAACGCCGGCCCCGAGCCGGAGAGCCCAGTCACGGCGTCGAGCAGTTTCTCGTCCACCGGGTGCGCCGTGCCGACCGCCTCTAAAAGCTGCGCCACCAGTTGGCCATCGCTTGCCGAGCAGCCAGGGCCCAAACAATAGCCGCTGGCGCTCTGGCCCACCAGGCACGGCGTATTGGGCATTACCCGCACCAGCCGCGGCCCAGATCCTAAGCCCGTCGCCAGCGTGTTAATCCGGACCCCTGCCGCAATCTAAATCAGCAGGTGCTGCTCTGTGAGGTGCCCCTTGATCTGCGCGATCACTGCGGG
>CAYWTU010000538.1:0-3780 GCA_964461275.1 uncultured Pirellulales bacterium
GGTCCGCCTGCCGCAGCAAGTCAAGGCTTATCCCCACGCTGAAAATATCCCGTTGGCGCTGCTCTACGAAGACGAGCACCTGGTGGCGATCAATAAGCCGCCCGGCATGGTGGTTCACCCGGCCCGCGGACACTGGACCGGAACGCTGGTCAGCGCGCTGCAGTTTCACTTCGACGAGCTCAGCAGCGTGGGCGGCCCCAGCCGGCCGGGCATCGTCCACCGGCTCGACCGCGACACAAGTGGCGTCATCGTGGTGGCCAAAAACGACCTGGCCCACATGCGCCTGGCCGAACAATGGGAGGCCCGCACGGTGGAAAAGGAATACTTTGCCATTGTGGCGGGTCGGCCCGACCGCGATCGCGATTTTGTCGACGAACCAATCGGTTTTCATCCGCAGCAGCGCGAAAAAATGGCGATTCGCCGCGGCGACCCCGCCAGCCGCAGCGCCCGCAGCTTTTACGAGGTGTTGACGCGGTTGGACGGCTACGCGACGGTGCGGATCGTGCCGCACACCGGCCGGACCCATCAGATTCGCGTCCACCTGGCGCACATCGGTTGCCCGGTGCTCTGCGACAAGCAGTACGGTGGACGCGACCAGTTGACGCGCGGCGAACTGAGCCGCGATCTTGGCGACAGCCACGTGCTCTTAGCCCGTCAGGCGCTGCACGCCTTGCGGCTTTCGGTCGATCATCCGCTTACCCGCGAGCGGCTGACTTTTTCCGCGCCGCTGCCCGACGACATGCAAAACACGCTTACGGCCCTGAACCAATGGCGTGCGACGAAGGCATAAGGGCGATCGGCAACGACCGTCGGAGCATCGCGGCGCCTGGGCCCCTACAGCAACCCGTACCCCGCCAGCGTGCCGCGGAGTTTTTGCTGTCCGGCGGCGTCCAGCGGCGTCATCGGCAACCGCAACTCGCCGGTGTCGCGTCCTAAGAGCTTCATCGCCGCCTTGAGCGGAATCGGGTTGGTGGCCAGGCTCAGCATGTCGCGGCAGAGCGGGAACAACTTGCGGTGCAGCCGCAGCGCCTCGGCCTGCTGGCCGGCGTCGAACGCCTTGCACAGCGCGATCATGTCGCGCGGGACGATTTTGCCCACCACCGAGATGACGCCCCTGGCGCCGATGGACAAGAGGGGAAGCGTCAGGCTGTCGTCACCGCTGAGCACCGTCAGGTTGGACAGCGCCATCACCTGCGACGCCTGATCCATCGAACCGGTGGCTTCCTTGACCATCGTGATGTTTTTCAACTCGCCCAGTCGGGCGATCGTCTCGGGCTCGATGTTCTTGCCGGTCCGGCCGGGGATGTTGTAGACGCAAATTGGGATGTCCACCGCTTCGGCCAGCGCCTTAAAATGTTCGTAGAAACCTTCTTGGGTCGGCTTGTTGTAGTACGGCGCCACGACCAACGCCGCGTCGGCGCCGACCTGGGCCGCGTGCTTGGTCAGCCGCAGGGCCTCGGTCGTGCTGTTCGAGCCGGTGCCGGCCATCACTTTGCAGCGCCCTGCCGCGGCCTGCACCACCGTGTCGATCACGCGGTCGTGCTCTTCGTGCGACAGCGTCGGCGACTCGCCGGTGGTTCCCGCGGGACAAAGGCAGACCGTGCCGGCCTGCACCTGAAACTCGACCTGTGCGCGGAGCGTGTCGTAATCCACGGCGCCGTCTTTGAATGGCGTGACAATCGCAACCGACAAACCGGCAAACGCTTCGCCCTTGGTGGCCATCTCGCGGGATCTCCGTTGGCAAAATTCGCGGCAAGCGCCGCGCCGGGGGCATCTTACGGCGCACCCTGGGGGCCTGTAAACGTGGGCGTCTGGCGGCCCTGCGCCGCCCGAAAAACTTGCGTATCCGTACCATTTATTCCGGTTTTGTCCGGTATTCCCCACCGATTGGCTCGGGGGTCCGATTCCCTGTCCACAGCCCCGCCGCGCAGCAGCGCCTGCGTGCTATGCGCTTAGAGACGACCGAGGAATAACTCACCAAGCCCTTTACCGCCCCCATTCGCTCGTCCATTCGTTCCATTGCGCCGCCATGAGCACGACTGCCGCCCAACCCTCGACATTCCCGCGCTTGCAGACTCTGTCTGCGCGGCCGCTTGCCGTGGCGTGTGTGCTCATGGCCGCCATCGCTTCTTGGGCCGACGTGCCGCGGATCGTCTGGCAAGGTTGGCGGCTGGCGCTCTTGCCGCACCCAACCTGCATGACTGAGGTCTACATTCTGGACGGCATTGCCGCGGTTGCCCGCGGGCAGACGCTGTATCCGCCGCAAGACGGCCTGCCCTGGGTGTTTCACATCTACAACTCGCTGACCTACTTGCCGGCGGGTTTGGCAGGCCGGGCCCTGGGGTTGGACATTGACGGCCTGTTGGTCGCGGGACGCATGTTGCCATTCGTCTGTGGCCTGGGCTTGCCGTTGCTTTGGGCGTGGTACTTGCGAAAACAAGCGTCGGCCGTTTGGCCGGCATGGCTCGTTGCGGGGCTAATGTTCTACTACCACAGTTCGACGCTGACTGATTTCTTTCGCCTGCGGCCGGAGACCCCCGGACTGTTGCTCACCATGGCGGCATGGATCGTTGCCCAGCGGCGTCCGCGGCGCTGGCCGTTGTGGTCGGCCTTGCTCTGCGTCGCGGCGATCGGCTTTAAGCAAACATTTCTGGCCGCCCCGGTGGCGATCTGTTTGCAACTGCTCGTCGAACGGAACGCTCGCGACCTGGGACGATTCGTCTTCAGCGGCCTGGCCTTCGGCCTGGCGTTTGTACTAGGAAGCTGGTCGCTGCTGGGGCCGGGCTACTTCCGGCACACCGTGTTCGCGATGCAAGCCGACCCGATTCGGCCGCTGGCGGCGTCGCGTTACTTCTACCCGATTTTGCTTCGTGAACATTGGGGGCTGCTGACGGCGGCGCTCGCCTGTGCGCTGGACTGGCTGGGCCGCCGCCGAGAGGCCCGTGCGCTGCTGTTGTATTTGGCGGTTTGCTTTATTTGGACCTCCACGGCCCACGGCAAAGTCGGCGCCGACGTAAATTACCACGGTGAGCTATCGCTGCTCATGGTGGCCTGCGTTGGGCTGGCCTTGGCCGATATGTTGCGCCATGCGCCCTTGGCGGCCGTGGCGCCGGCGGGGTTGTTGGCGATGTCCGTGGTCGGCCCGCTGTGGCAATATGGACCCGGTTGGAACCAGGTTTGCACGAACCGCGCCCATCCGACGGCGTTGGGCTTCTCGCTAGCGCCGCCGTTTGATGACGCGGCGCCGTGGGTCGAGCGATATCGCGGCCTGGCGGAGCAGGCGCTGATCTTCGACAACGAAATTGGCCTTCGCGTGGGCCGGCCGGTGGTGCAAGACTGGCTTACGCTGACGCTGCTCTTGGACGCCGGCCAACTCGACATCGACGATCTGGCCGAGCCGATCCGCCGGCAAGCGTTCGCGGCGATTGTCTTCGACCAAAATGGCTGGGACCACTGGACGCGCCGCTTGTGTGACGAGGCCTTGGCGGCCGGTTACCGCGTGACGCTGGAAAACGAGCGGCTGCGCGAACTACGCCCCGTCGTCGGCGGGTAAGTGTGTTGACGGTCCGTCGCCCGCAACCGATTCGCGGCCGAACAGCCAGATCAGCGCCGGGTGGACGAAAAAGTCCAATAGCGTCGAGCTGACCAGGCCGCCCAGAATCACGGTGGCCACCGGGTACAGAATTTCTTTGCCCGGCTGGCCGGCCTGCCAGACCAGCGGCAAGAGCGCGATTCCGGCGGTCAGCGCGGTCATCAACATGGGTGAGAGCCGTTCGAGCC
>CAYWTU010000539.1:0-3759 GCA_964461275.1 uncultured Pirellulales bacterium
CACCTGCCGGCGAAGATTCGGCGGCCGCGGAACGCCCCGAGTGAGCAAAACCGTCCGCCTGCTGATCCTGCCAGCCCAATTCGGCCGCCACCTCGCTGTCGAGCGACTCCAGCAGGTTCTCGACGCGCGCAATGTCGCTGCGGCTGATCACCCCCACCAGCTTGCCTCGCTGGACCACCGGCATCCCACCGACGTGCGACGACATCAGCCGTTGGCGCAGCTCGCGCAGCGATTCGCTGGGCGAAGCGCAGATCGGGTCGGCGTGCATGATGTCGCGGGCCAAGAGTCGGGCAAACGGCTGAGAAGGTTCGGACATGCGGGGCGGACTTCGATTTTTGGGGGAACCGTGCTTGGAACGCGATAGACCGGCGAGGCAGGGGACCGCGCTAGGCCAAGGCCTTGAGCGCCGATTGCGCCGCCTCGACCTGCGGAGGATCGGCGCCTTGGGCCACGATCGCTTCGTAGATTTTCTTGCCGGCTGCCGATTGGCCGGCGCGCACCAACCCTTCGGCCAGCCGCAGCCGAGCCTTGACGAGCCGCCGCTTGGCCGGCGGGCTCGGTTGGCCGATTTTGAGCACCGCGTCAAACACCTGATCGCTTTCCACCGCAGGCAGGTTGGCCAAGGCCTCGGCCGACGCCAACCGAACTTCCTCGTCGTGGTCGAGTGCGCTCTTGGCCAGCGCCACCCGCACGTCCTCGCCCGACCGTCGCCCCAAGGCGTTCAACACGCCGATGCGAAACTCCGGACCTACCGCGTTCTGGGCCATGTCGATGAGCGCGGCCGTGGCGCCGGGAGTGCTCATCCGATCGAGGGCCCAACGCGCCATCTCGCGGCCGCCAAAGTCCTCGCCCAATTGCCGCAGCGCCGCCACCTCCGATTCGCCGGCCACCGAGGCCAACAGCCGGGCTACAGTCCCTCGGACCCGTGGGCCGTGCTTGGGCGTGTACGATATTTTGCCCTTCTCGCTCTTGTGCTCATGGGCGGCATTCATTTCGGCCGCCAATGCCGCCGCCAATTCGGCCCGCTGCACCTCTTTGCCCGGGGCTCCTGCGTCAAGGGTTAGCCGTTGCAATTGCCGCAGGGCGGCAAACGCATGCGCCTGTTCGCCAGAACCCAATTGAGCCACCAGTTCTACAGCCGTCGCCATGTTTTTTCGGTCCCTTAGTCGATGTGCGCCGTATCGTCCAATGACTACCCACGATGACGTCGGCTAATGCAGGACTCGCGGCCTTAGAGATGCCACGGGGCCCGCATCGGCTTACTCACCATCAGGTTGGCCTGCTCGTCGCCCACAAACTGCTCGCGAGCGGGATCCCACGTTAGCTCTCGGCCCAACAGTACGGCAATATTCCCCAGGTGACAGATCGTGCAACTGCGGTGGCCAATTTCAACGTCGCAAATCGGCCGCTCGCGGCTGACGATGCAGTTGAGCCAGTTTTCGTGATGGTCGCAGCTTTCGTACAGCTTCACGTCGCCAGAACCTACCTTGAACTTCAGCCAGTCCTTGTTCGAGGCGTCAATGGCGCCGCGGCTGACGAACACCCAACCGTCGCTGCCGGTGAACTTGATGCCGTTCTCACCCTTGGCGTGGCAATGCAACTCCACGCCGTTGGCGTAGGTGTATTGCACGTCGAAGTCCAGCGGTACGTCGTGCGGGCCGGTTTCGCTGAACACCCCTTTGCCCGAGACTTTCACCGGCCCAGTTTCATCCGTGCCGTTGCCCCATTGGGCGATGTCGTTGTGGTGGGCGCCCCAATCGGTCAGCTTGCCGCCCGAATAATCCAGGAACCATCGGAACTGATAGTGGCAACGATTCGGCGCATATTCGGCCCATGGCGCCGGCCCCAGCCAGAAGTTCCAGTCCAACTCCGGGGGCGGCGTGGCGAACGGCTGCCACTGGCCGGCGTCGATGTCGCCGATGTACGTGTCGATCCGCGTCAGTTTGCCGATCACGCCGTTGCGGACGATTTCGCACGCCTGACGAAAGCGGCGGTCGCTGCGCTGTTGGCTGCCGGTTTGAAACACCGCGCCGTAACGCCGCGCGGCGTCGACCATCGTGCGACCCTCGGAAATCGTTAGCGACAACGGCTTTTCGCAATACACGTCCTTGCCCGACTCCACGGCGTAGACGGCGCACAATGCGTGCCAATGGTCGGGCACGGCGATCAGCACCGCGTCGATGTCGCTGCGGTCGCACAGGTCGCGAAAATCCTTGTACACGCCGGGCTGACTGCCGGTCCGCTTGAAGACGTCCAGCGCCGCCTCATCGCGATGGTTGCGGTCGACGTCGCACACCGCGGCCACCTGAATTCGCTTGTTGGTCAGCAGCCGGTTCTGCAAGTGATGTCGGCGGCCCAGGTCGCCAACGCCAATCGAACCGACCACCACCTTGTCGCTGGGGGCCGGCTTGGCGAAAACGCTGGCCGGGACGATCGTCGGAGCGGCGACGGCTGCGGTGGCGGCCCCCGCAGTTTTCAAAAAGTCACGTCGATGGGTTCCACCGCGTTGTGCCACGGAAAGCTCCTGGGGAGATCCTCGTTTCAGATGACGGCGACTTGGACTCGCTTCGACCATCTTGCCCGCTTGCATGCCCATTCGACCATCGCTTGCGCCTCATTGTGCGCCCATCCACCGCCAACTGCAAGTTCGACTGGTCACCGTCGCGGCATCGACCAGCGGATGCACGAGCTGCCGTCGTGGTCAATGGGCTCGACAAATGGACGGCGCCCGCACTACAGAAATCTCGGGCTTCGGGCACCCTTGGCTACGCCGCGGCACGCTGCGCCAGTGCGGTTCGGTCAATCGTCGCGCATGTATGCGCTCCAGTCGTCGTCGCCATCAACTCAGAGGCCCGGGGTCAATACCCATCGGTTCCGACACGCCTTCGGTAATGATCTTCCAGCTCGCACCCATTTCGCGCATCGCGCGGAAGTCTTGCGGCGAGTAGGCAATGGCCAAGTGCGGCGTTTCGATCGTGCGGCCCTGCTCGAAACGCGAATCCATGGCCGCCGCGGTGACGCCCGTGGTTAGCAGCGTGCGCTCCACGGGATACGGCGGCCGGCGCTCACGCACGTGCGCTTGAATGGCATGCGACAAGGCTTTGAAAAGGTTGCGGTTCTGCCAGGGGCCGACGTAATAGGCCGTCGCCCGCGGCGAGCTCTCGCCCTCCAACTGACAGGCGAAGTTCCAGCGCGTGGCGCTGCCGCCCACCGTCATCGCCAGGGCCGACAAGCCGTCGCGGTAGCGAATCAAAATTCCGTGTGGCTCGCCGCCTCCCACGCGGTCGGCCATGCCGCACAACTCGCGCAACGGCGGCAGTCCTGGCCCCAGTTCAGCCGTCATGGCCGCCTCGGCCAGCGCCACCGACCACTCGCCGCGCGCGGCCGATTGCCATAGTCCTTCGCCGGCCAGGAATTGCACCGCTTGCACGCCGGTCTCGCCGCCGCGGCGGACCTCCACTTGCGACTGCAGCACCTCCAAGGCGTGAAAATCGTACGACTCGACCCCGCCGGCGTGAATCGATACCGCCGCAGTAATTTTCGAGTCGGCGGGCAACTCCAACGGCGGCCGACGCTGCGCCAGCGGAACGCTGCTGCCGGCCATCAGCGGCATGTCGAGTTGCCGGGCCGTGTCGTACATGTCGCGGGCCCAATCCCAGCGATACGAGAGGTGTTTGTCGTTGAACACTGGCACGCCGCGACGGCTTTCCCGACAAACGGCCGCGATCTCGTCGAAGAATCGTTTTCGGGGATATTCGT
>CAYWTU010000540.1:0-3756 GCA_964461275.1 uncultured Pirellulales bacterium
CTGACGGACGAGGGCTTTGCGGACTTCTTTTCTTTGGCCACGGTCTGTCCCTTGTGTTGGCTGGGTTTTCAGGGGAAGTCCGGAAACGGCCGCGACGAGCGCCCGCGGCAGGTCCTTGCCGCATTAGACGTCGCGCTACGGGCCACGCTTCCGGCGGTTTGCCAGGCTGACACGCGCTACGTATGGGATGTCCTCACCGAACGCCTTGGGGCGACGTCTCGGCCTTCCTGGCTGCTCGCGGCACAATTCGAAAGGCGCCTCGACGGTTAGCGCCACGCCTCGTGCCGGTCTTCCACTGACAAGCGGACAAGCCGGGTGTCTCATCGTCGCGCCGGCGGCGCAAAGTTGACCGGCTGGGAAAAGCGAATGGATATGCCGGATAATGCGGATGGGCGAGGGTTCGGCGGTTGGGCGAACCTTGCGGACCAACAGAACTTGCTGTGGCGCGTTGCCGCTGCCCCGTCCGGATGTGCCGGTCGTAAGGGGGAGGGTTGGCGCGCGGCGCCCGGAAGGAACGTCCGTGAGAAATGTGGCCTACTTGGGTTGGGCAGCGGTGCCTGGCTGGGCCGTCAATTCCGCCGCCAAACGAAGCGACACGCCCTGGTCATCAACCCGCATGGTCACCGCCAATGCGTTCAGAGGCTCGAGCAGCCACAGCAGCTCATCGAGCGCCAGCGAGGCGGTTTCGGGGCGCAGTCGCCGCCACAGCGAGACCATTTGGGCCAATTCCTGTCGCCGTTCACCAGCCATGCTTCGCAAGCCGCGGCAATCGACGTACAACTGCTGGCCCCATACAACCTCAGGCGAGCCGGTCAATTGCCGCCATCGCGACGATGAGGCCAATGACTTGGCCGAATCCGGATAGGCGGCTGCCGCGACCCCTGGCGACGAAGTTCCGGCCAACAAGTAATCGTCGGCGATGGCGTACGCGGCAACCACGCCCGGCGGCAACGCCCGCGCCCCCTCGAGCGCCGTAACTTCTACGCCGTTGATTTCTTCTCGCCTTACCCGAGCGGCGCCGGGCGAATTCGTCTGGCCCGGCAAATTGGCCACCCATTGCAGCGCCGCCGACAAGCCGATGTCCAGATTGTTCTTTAGATCCAATACATCGGCCATCGGTTCTTCGCCCGCCTGCACGCTGAACAGCCATTGCAGGCCAGGCGTCTGGGTCGAATCAGCAGCGCTCGCCGGTGCGCCGCCAGTGCGCGGCGGCGCCAATAGGTAGCCGCCCAAATTCGGCCCCAAGCCGGACAACAACGGCTCGAACAACTCCAGCCCAACGAAAAACCCGTTCGCGATGTCTTGCAGTTGCCTGCCGACCTCGCGGCGTGGAGCGACCAAGGGATCGGCGCCCCCCAGCGCTTCGCGGATGGGGCCCGACCGCAGCCACTGTTGGGCCCGTTTCAAGTCGCCGTGCGCGGCCACGGCCACGAGCGCATCGCTGGGGACGCGCTCGAAGAACGAGCATTCTCCGCGGAGGCTAGCGGCGAAGGTGCTCAGCGGCGCCGGTAATTCGGCGTGCCGACAGGCGATGAACGCATCGATAAAAAACAGCGTTCCGGGATCGAGGTTGATCAACCAGTAGTCGGACTTTTGCCAGATTTCCCACAAAGCGGCGCCCAGCAGCGGTTGTCCTGGCGCCAGACGGGAAGTCTGTTGCCGAACCAAGTCATCCCAGGAACGGGTTTGCACGAACCATTGGAACGGGGCCCCGGCTTTGGCGCGGGCGCGCGACTGGCGATACGCCTGCGACTGGGCCAGGCTGCCCGTCGCCCCGGCGGGCTGTGCGTGCAGTTCCAGGGCCCGCTTCAGCAGCGCTTCGTCGCCGGTGATGATCGCCAATCGATCGAGCGCGGCAAAGCACAGCGAATGGGTCGCTCCGTCGTGCTCCACCTCACGCATCACGTAGGCCCGACCGGCGTGCATCGGTTGCCGAATTTCCATGTCCGGGTCGGCGCCGGCTTGCGCGTCTGCAAGCGAATCTTGGAGCTTCATCAGCAATTCGGCGTCCGAGGTCTCGAACATCAACAGGCCTCGGCCCAAGACGTCTCCCATCGGCAGGGACGGCCAAACCGCCAGCAGCAAGTCGCCGCCAAATAGCTTGCGGCGGACTTCGTCCGGCCGTTGGCCCACCTGCGCACCGAGTCGCGTGGCAATGCCCAGCAGCTTTCGCAGGTTGGCCGTTACCTCGAATTCGCGGAAGAACTCCAGTTGCTCCAGGTGATTCAATAGAGGACTGGCTAGCGCGGCGTCGACGTGGCGGTCCAGGTTCGTCACCTGCACGCACAAGCCCACGTCGTCTGGCGCCAGGGCGGCCAGATCGCCGGCCTGCGGAGTCGCTGGGACGGCGAGCGCCATCGCCAAGCCGACGCAACGTCCGATTGTCGCCAAGTCAAATGGAAACCGAACGGGCCGACGCCGAAATAGGCTGTGCATGAGCATCATAGCCGACTAGAAGTCGCGGGGGAGCCCGCCGCGAGGCTCGTTGGCCGACAGCGCCCCGAGCATCAAATCGAGAGCCCCGCTGGTGGAACGGGCCAAGGGCTTCAGTCCGCTGGAAAGCTCGCTAGTCCAATCGCCAGTCTCGACCGGACCGGGCGTCTCGGTCATCACCAGGCCGGGGACCAACAAAGCGACCTCGCGAAAACTGGGCGGCGGCGTACGCTGGGCTGCGACGGCGACCTGGGGCGATGGCGGGGCCGGCGCCTTCGCCAGGGCGTTCTGCTTCGCCAGGGGATTCTGCGGCGCACCGGTTTCGGGCGCCGGCCGCGGGCCCCAGACGGCGATCAGCAATCCGGCCGCCAAGGCCATGATCCAGGGGGCAACGTGCGTCGCCAAAGCCGTTTTCGAGCCACGCACGGAGTGCTCTGCATGCGACGCGCCGGTCGGGTGCAATTTCAACTCCGCAAGGACGCGATCCGCAAAGCCTGCCGTCGGCTGCGGGTTGGGCAGCACGCTCAACGTCGCCAGCGTCGCCACGTACGTTAGCTGCAAGTCGCGGCATCCGGGACACAGGCGGGCGTGCTCCGCCAATTCGGCGTCTGCGTCGGGCGTCAGCCCGGCGTCCAGCACGTTGTTCAGTTTCATTTCAAACGCATCACAGTTCATTTTTCGACTCCTGCACGACGCCCCGCTCGCGCAGCGCCCGCACTAACTCTTGCCGAGCGCGATGCACCCAGGTCTTGACCGTTCCTACCGGGCATTCCAATTGTTCCGCAATTTCCGCATAACTAAGTTGCTGTTGGTGCAACAATAAAAACGCTTGACGATATTCCTCACGCAATGACACCAAGGCGAGTTCAAGTTCCTCGGCCAACTGCAGCGCGCCCGATTCGGGCGGCGCATCGTCGGCCACGTCCATCAGCAGCGGCTGCGCTTGCCGGTTGCCTCGCCTGGCCGCCAACATCGTGCGGCAGCGATTGCCCGCAATGGCCAGCAGCCAAGGCCGGAACGCACGCGATCGATCGTAACCCCTGAGGCTGCGAAACGCCCTCACAAACGATTCCTGGGCTGCGTCTTCCGCATCTTGAGCGTGGCCCAACATTCGAAAGCACAGACCGTACACAGATCCCTGAAACTCTTCGACAACCTCCCGCATGGCCGCTTCGTCGCCGGCCAGGCAGCGCTCGATCACCGCCTGCATGGCGTCGGTCCCCGGGGGGGCCTCGGCGCGAATCTCCTCGGCCACCGTGTCTCCTCGGCCGTGGTCACCTTGGCGCATGCTAGGAATCGGATACTGAGCCATACCCGGCCGCG
>CAYWTU010000541.1:0-3744 GCA_964461275.1 uncultured Pirellulales bacterium
ATGGCCTGCTGCCGGACGCTCGTGGAGGCGTCGCCCAGCATGTTGGCCCGAAGGATGCAGGTCATTGAGGCCAGCCTGGTGGGGGAGGATCGGGTGATCCTCAGCACGTCGCCCAGCATTGTGCGTGATAAACTGCGAGCCTGCCGTGAAATCAGCGAAGTGCAACTCTGGCGGCATCCGTTCGACACGATCCGCAGGGCCAATCAGCGTTCGACGGTCGAAGCTACGTTGCAAGAGTCGCAGCGCTATAACGCGCAAATCATCCCGGAGAAATGGTCCGAGTTTCGTCGCGCGGTGGGGCTGATTAGTTCGGCCCGCGTGGCGCACCTGAAGGGGCCGCTGACCGGTCCCACGCCGGCCACCGACCTCTATCAGGCGTGCCGTCCGCCCACGATCGAGGTGTTGTCGACCGCCGAGTTGCCGCCGGCGCAGCAGCAGATGGTGTTGGCGGCCAAGCAGGACGCCAGTTACTGGCTGGGGCTGTTGGCGTTCGATCGCGGCGAGCTAGGCGTGGCGGAGGATTACTTGCTGCGGCGCTACCTGGAAAAATGGTCGGACGGGCCTTGGGCCGCCGGCGCACGTTACAATTTGGCCCGCGTGCGCGAGGCGCAGGGGCAAGTCGAGCGGGCGATATCGTTGCTGGAGAACGACGCCTCGCCTCAGCGGCACGGCAACTTGCTCCGCGCTCGTTGGCTGCGTGAGAAGGCCGCGGAAAGTTCCTCGCCGGCCAACGCCGCGTCGCCGGCCGCAACCGAAGCGGCGACTGAGACTAATCCACCGGCCAGTTCCCCATGACAAAACCGTAATGGAGGAGGCCGAATGCCGCCGCACAACCAGCAGCCGCAGGGTGGGAGCGATGCCGGCGGCGTCACCATCGACCAGGTCATTCGCTGGGGCGATCAAGACCCGATGCGACACGTCAACAACACCGTCTATTTTCAATACTGCGAATCGGCCCGCATGGCCTACTTCGAAAAGTTGGACTGGAAACAATATCGCGAACAACCGACCGACGGCTTTGGGCTGGTGCATGCGGGTTTGAATTTTCGCCGCCAGATGCGCTACCCGGGAACGGTGCGCGTCACGGCTCAGGTAATCCACATCGGCACGCGGTCGTTCCGCTTCGCCATGCGGCTGGTCGATGCTGCGGACGGCCAACTGGCGGCCGACGGCGAGGCGGTGCTGTGTTGGCTCGATTACGCCGAAAACAAATCCAAGCCGCTGCCGGCCGGCGTCATCGACGCCATCCGTCGCCTGGAGGGCAACGATCGGTTAGGGCGCCCGTCGGAGGCCCTATGAACTTGCGGCCGTTTAAATTGTTTCTGGCCGGCATCATGCAAGGCTCGCACCGCGAGGCCGTCTTGCACGCCCAGGGCTATCGCGACCTGTTGACCCGACAGTTGATTCAACACCTGCCCGAGGCCGATGTGTACGACCCCCTGGCCGACCACGGCCAGAGTTTGGACTACGATGCAGACCGGGGCCGGATGGTGTTCTTCACCCACAACCGCATGTGCCGTGAAGTGGACGTGGTCCTGGCGTTCGTCCCCGAGGCGTCGATGGGCACTGCCATTGAGATGTGGGAGGCGCACCAGGCGGGCCGAACGGTCGTCGCGGTTAGTCCGCTGGCGCACAACTGGGCCGTGCGGTTTCTCAGCCATGTGCGCTACGACGACCTGGAGTCGTTTCAAGAAGCCCTTGCCGGCGGCGAGTTGCGCCAGTTCTTGGCCGAGCGACTAGGCGAAAAGTGACTTCGCGAGACGGTGGAGACGGCGGCGGTGCGACTGTTGACGTACAACATTCACAAGGGAATCGGCGGGCGCGATCGCCGCTATCGCCTGCAGCGCGTCATCGACGTCATCGCACACGCCGAGCCCGATCTGATTCTTCTGCAGGAAGTCGACCAAAACGTCGCCCGATCGCACTTTCACGACCAGCCGCGGCTGCTGGCTTCGCATTTCGCCGCGGCCGACTGGTTCTACCAGCGCAACGTCCATCTCAAGACCGGCGGCTACGGGAACCTGGTCTTGTCGCGGTGGCCGATTTCCAATCGGAATCAGGTGTCGCTTCGCCTCGGGCAAAAGAAACCGCGTGGAGCGCAGATCGTCGTGGTTCGCACCCAGCAGGGACCGCTGCAGGTGGTCAACTGGCATTTGGGCCTGGCCGAAGCGGAGCGGCACTGGCAGGTGGAGCATCTACTGGCGCATCGACTGTTTCGCCAGGCGGCCGATCTGCCGGCCGTTATCGCCGGCGACTTTAACGACTGGCGCAATACGCTGGGTCGCGCGGGGCTCAGCGCCCACGGTTTCGTCGACGGCACCGCGCCTCCCTCGCGGTTCCGTTCGTTCCCGGCCTACATGCCGTTGGGTTCGCTGGACAAAATGTTCTATCGCGGCCGGATTGCGATAAAAAACGCACACGTGATCCACAGCCGGCTGGCGCTCGACGCATCCGACCACCTGCCGCTCGTGGTCGATTTTGAATTGACCTAGGGCCTTCGAGGAAGGCTCGTGAGCGGCGTTTTTTTCAGCTCGCGGCGAGGCGCCTTGCTATTTCATGCGGCTTATGCCTGCCCCGCTTGATTCGATCTGGCCAATCGCTCCGCCGCCAACTCGCCGCTGCGAATGCAGACCGGCACGCCCACGCCGTCGTAGGCGTTGCCCGCCAGCGCCAACGTCGGCCAGCGCTGCAACGCAGCGCGAATCTGCTGAACCCTTTCGACGTGTCCCACGTGATACTGCGGCATCTTGCCGCGCCAGCGGAGAATTCGCAGCGTTCGCAGCGGGCCGGTCAGCCCCACCAACTCTTCGAGTTCCGTCCGCACAACCCGCGTTACTTCGTCGTCCGACCAGCCGTCGACCTCTGGGTGGCACGCCCCGCCCAGGAACACTCGAATCAACGCCCAATCGTCCGGCGCCCGGCCGGAATATTTCTGGCTGCTGAAGCTGATGGACAGCGCCCGGCGACGCTCGATCTCGGGCACCACGACGCCGAAACCATCCGGCAGCCGCTTCAAATCGGTTCGCCGCGCCGCCACGACGGCGACCACGCAACCCGCGTAGACGATCTTAGCCAAGGGATTCGTCAGTTCATCGTCCACGTCACCTAGCGCCTCGGCCGCCTGCGGAGCTGGCAAGGCCACGCACACCGCGTCGAACATCTCTTCTTGGGCGCCGGTCGAGCCCTCGCTGCGCACACGCCAACGGCCATTCGCGTCGGGCCGCAATCGGTCGACGCGCGTCCCCAGCCGGACGGCCGTTGGCGGCAGTCGTGCCGCCAGCGCGCCCACGAGCGATGACATGCCCTCGCGCGGAGCTACGAATTGACTATAGCGGGCGCCGCTGTCGGATCCCGCGGTCGGCGCAGCGCCGGTCGCTGGGCGGTGGCGCATGCCGCGGATCAGGCTGCCGTGAGTCCGTTCCATTTGCACGAATCGTGGCAAGGCGGCCAACATGCTCAGCCGTTCCGGATCGGCCGTGTAAATGCCGCTGATGAGAGGCTGCACCAAACGGTCGAACGCCTCGCGCCCCAGTCGTCGGCGAACGAACGATCCCAGGCTTTCGTCGTCGCCGGACCGTCGAGCGGGAATGAACGGCTCCACCGCCATCCGGAGCTTGCCCAGGGGACTTAGTATCCGGGTCGTCACGATCGGCCCGATTTCCCGCGGGGCCATCAGTAAGAAGCCCTGCGGCACCGGCAACAGTTTTCCACCACGAACGACGAACGCCCGCCGGCTTGTGCGCT
>CAYWTU010000542.1:0-3739 GCA_964461275.1 uncultured Pirellulales bacterium
CGGCACCGCGGACATCCTCGTTCCCTATGACCAGGCGCTGTCGCTGGGCACGGCGCTGGCCAAGGCCCGCGTACCGGGACGAGTCGAAATGATGCTGGGAGCCGGACACGGCTGGGGATCCGAGGAAACGGCCCGCACACGCACCGCCGGCTTCGAGTTCTTTGCGGAGCACTTGGCCGAAAAGGCCGCGGACAAATGATGGCCCACAAACGACTTGTCGGCATGCGCCGAACAGGGAACTGCCGTGCCGTCGGAATCGGTGGCGCCCGGCCCCATCTCGTCTTCACCCGCCAAGACGCACGTAAGGCGCCTTAGCGCGGCTGTTGACGACGCTCGATCGGCGATCCAGACGGCACATGCACCCGGTCGTCTTCGATCTCGTCGTTTTCGATCCGACCCACGAATCGGCAGCCGACGCGATACATCCGCCCGCCCCGAGTTTCCACCGGTTTGTAGTTGACGATCTTGGCCCGAATGAAGACCAGCTCCGGCTGGTCTCCTAGCGCAGACACAATTTGCTGAAACCCGGGCGGCTGAGGCATCAAGAACGACAGCCCGTGCGAAGAGATGTCGCAGCAATGCACCGGCAGAAACATCGACCGCGTCGGCATCCGGTCGCGAATCATCGGGGCCAAGAGCTGTGTCCGCGGATACGAACGCCGCAGTTCGCTGCGACGGTCTTGTCCGTCCTGCGCAGCGTTGCTCATCGTGAGCAGCCGATGCACCAACTCGAATAGGTCGGCCTGCGGGGCCTGAACGGGGTTCATGGGGCTAGCAAAGGGAAAAGGTCTTGTCGGATGGCCCAACGCTTGAAAGTGCGCGCAAACGCAATCGCCTAACCTTCCATAGGTTGATTTCTTGCGCTAAGCAAATGGCGGATGGGCGACAATCGCTACGTCTAGCACAACCGCTGCAACCTGTCGCAGCGGTGGCAAGCCGCGACGGCGCCCACTGCGACGTGCATCAGCACTGCGACGAGCATTCGCTTCGCCCGGCCGACCGCAGAGCAAACGCCAGGGCCTCTTCAAACCTCGCCACCATCGGCCCCAGCCCATAACCGCGGTCGATGGTCCCCTGGGCCGCGGCGGACATCGTCCGCCACCGCTCGCCGTCGCTGCGCAGACTTACCAGCGCGTCGGCCAGGGCCGACTCGTCGTCGGCCGGGAAGAACCAGCCGTTGACGCCCGGCCGCACGGTGCTGATCTCCGGAGCGTGCTCCTGGCTCTCCGCCACGATCATCGGCAAGCCAAAAGCAAAACTGTGAATCACCGACAGGCCCAGCCAACCCGGCGAAACCGAAACCCACGCGTCGTTGAAATACGGCGCCAGTTGCGGCTGGTCGAACACCGGACCTGTGAAGCGAACGCATTCGGACAGCGCTAGACTTCGCGTCAGGTCTTCCAGCGGCGCCCGCAGCGAGCCGTCGCCGATGATCGTCAACTGCGTTTCGGGCGGCAAACGCGGACGCGCCATGGCGAACGCACGAATCAATAGGTCCACCTTCTTACGCTCGGTAAGCCGGCCGACATACAGAATCGAACGCCGCTCGGCCAGCGGAGCATCTCGCCGTAAATGGATGATTTCTTCCACATCGATGGAATTGGGCGCCACAAAGGCCCGCTCCGTCGGCAGGCCCGCGTCGATCAGCTTCTGAGCTCGCTCGCGATCGTAGAAAATCACCGCGTCCGCCCGACGAGCCAACCAAACCATGACCTGCAGCGTGCGCGGGCGATGGCGGGGACCTATGCCGTGCCCCCACCACAGAAACGCCACGCGCCGCCGCCGCGCCGCGCGCAGCACCGCCAAGTTGGACACAATCCGCGGCGTCAACGGGGCGATGACCGCGTCGTAATCTCCCCGGCGGACCAGCCCCGCGGCACCCTGTTGCCACACCAGCGCGTCCGACTCGCGGGCCCGACCAAGCCGCCGGTTGCGCACCGCCGCCACGCGAATCCCCGGCGGGTCGACCACGCTGGCCAACGACGACTGCACGAAGTTCGGATCGTAGCCCAAGGTGAACTCGAACCTTTCGGAACGACTTAACTCTTGAAACAGACGCACCCGATAATGCGGCAAGATTTTCTGCAAGAGCAGGACGCGCGGCCGACGCGTCGACGGTCCGCCGGGCGGCGGTTCGAGCGGCGGCTGGGTTTCGGAGGTCATGCCGGGCCTTCCAAAGCGGCAAGTATGCGGGCGTGCGTCGAATGTAACCGGAGGGCGATGCCGCAGGCAATGCAGCGCTAGTGAAACTGGCGTACCCACCAGCCCCCGCCTACAATGGCCCGCGCTGGACTCGTGGCGGATTTCGCCCGTTCGTCCCGCGTCAACGATTTCTTGCCTCACCCTCGGGAGCGGTCGTCATGCGCTTAGCAGTTCTAGGCTCTTTGCTTGGTCTGTTTCTAACCACAACTGCGGCCGGCAACGAGCCGTTCCAGCCGCTGTTCAACGGCCGCGACTTGACCGGCTGGAAGGGAGACGCGGCGCTATGGAGCGTCAAGGACGGATCGATCGTCGGTCAAACCCACACCAAGAAAATCACCAAGAACACCTTCCTGATCCATGAAACGCCGGCGAAGAACTTCGTCCTTAAATTGAAGTTCAAGCTTGCCGGCGGCAACTCGGGCGTACAGTTTCGCAGCCAGGCCTTCGACGAGTTCGTCGTCCGAGGCTATCAGGCCGACATCGCCGACAAGCGCTACATGGGCATTCTGTACGAAGAGGGCAAGCGCGGCATCTTGAAGGACGTGTCCGACCCGGACGAGGTGGCCCGGCACGTCAAGACGGACGACTGGAACGAGTACGTCATCCGGGCCGACGGCGGCCACATCACGCAGACGCTCAACGGGTTCACCACGGTCGACTACACCGAAACCAGCGACACCGCCAGCAAGGAGGGCGTGATTGCACTGCAACTACACGTCGGCCCGCCCATGCAGGTCGAGTTCAAAGAAATCGAGATTCAGCGGTTGCCGTGAACCCGCGCCCGGTGACCCCAAGGTCGGGTATACCTGACATGGTGGCGTCGAGTAGCGTTCCAACTTTGTAGACGATCCCCACAACCTCTTCTGGCCAAGCGATTTCAACCGTCGTGTTGTCAGGTACGGAGTACCTGACCTACGTTACGGCTCGCCGGCCACATCTACCTTGGCCGACTCGACGTACTGCCGGCCCCAATTCTCGTGGTAGTGCCCCAGTCGGACCCAGCGGTGAAAGCTGGACCAGGGCCAATCGCGTGGCCGCGTCACGTATCCGTGCTTGACGGGATTGAAGTGGATGTAGTCGAGGTGGGCTTCGAGATCGGCTTCGTCGCGGATCGTGTGTTCCCAGAATCGGCGCTGCCAAATGCCGCGCCGCTGCTCGCGCAGGCTGGACTGCGTGCGCGGTTGTTCGCGTCCACCCGAAAGCAGCCACGCGCGCGTAAACTCGCGTTTGATCCAGCGCCAGCGCAACGAGTAATCGTCGTCGCCCGCCGGCAGCGACCAGATCGTGTGCAGGTGATCCGGCAGGAGCACAATCGCGATCACCTCGAAGGGATGCCGGCAACGGCACTGGCGGAACACCGATCCCAGACAGCGACGAGCCGCGTCGGCGGAAAACAGCTTCGCCCGATGATCCGTGACCGCCGTGAAGAAGTAGGTCGCCCCCGGCACGAGATAGCGTCGATACTCCGACATCGCGCAGCCGACCGTTTACCAGGGCGCCAAGAAAACCTCTCCGTAGGTCAGGTACTCCGTACCTG
>CAYWTU010000543.1:0-3737 GCA_964461275.1 uncultured Pirellulales bacterium
ATGATGTTCTCGGGCTTGACGTCGCGATGGATGATGCCCGCCTGTCCTGCCGTATCCAAACCGGCGGCCACTTGGCGCATGATCGACATTGCCGGGGCGGCGTCGAGCGGCCCGTTGCGCGCCAGCCACTCCGCCAGATTCTGCCCGGGCACATATTCTTGGGCGATGAAGTGGATGCCTTCCAGGCAGCCCACGTCGTAGATTTGCACGATGTTGGGGTGAATCAGCGAAGCGGCAGCCTGCGCTTCGAGCTGAAACCGACGGATGTAGTTCTCGTCGCCTGCCAGGCGGCCGTGCAGAACTTTGAGCGCCACATTGCGGCGCAAGGCCCGTTGCTGCGCCAGGTAGACGTCGGCCATCGCCCCTCGGCCCAGGCGGCGGATGAGCTGATAGTCGCCGAGAAGCGTGCCGGAAAGGTCGCGATCGGCCGGCGAATCTAAGGGCTGTGTCATGCGGCCAAGCCAGCACGCGGCAACGAACCGTTACATCCACGTCGGTTGCGCGGCCAACCAGACGTGTTTTTGCCCGTCCGACTCTGGATCAGGGCCGACGATGGCCGGCAGCCGCACGCCCGGCAGAACCTGTACATCGTAGATTTCATCCACGCCTGAATCGAACGTCAAGTGCGCGATCCGCTGGCCGCTCCGCAAATCGACCACCGACACGCCGGACTCGAGTTTGTCGGCAAACTCGCCAATCGGCAGGCCGCCAAAGATGTTCGTCTCGCGAATTTTGGACAACCCCACAAACGCCAACGGTCCGTAGAAACTTAGCCCCCGGGTGTAGCCGGGCAACAGGGCCGCCGGCTCGGTCGTGCCGCGCTGAGGATCGACCACCGACAAACGGCCGTAACCCGAATCGAGCACCCACAGCCGACCGTTGTGCAGTCGAACGGAGTGCGGCATCGATAATCCTCGTGCTACGGTCTCTCCAGATGGGACATCGATGATGCAACCGCTGGTGGCTTTGTTGGGACGCCAGCCTGCGGGCTCGTCCGATTCCGCCAACACGGTGACGAAACGCGGCCGGCCCTCTTCCATGGCCAGGCTATTGAGATGACAACGGTCTTGGTCGATCACTTGCGAAATGAACGGCGGCTTCCAACGCGGGACAAAGCTCGTCTGACCATCCAGCGTGCACAGGCACGAGAACAAAGTATTGACCAGCCACAGTTCCTCACTCCCCCACGACAGATCGTGAATGTGAATGGGGCCGGTGATATGCGCGTGTCTGGACAAGTAGCAGGCGTCGAACTTACCGGGCGGATCGATCCGCGGGCCCAGACCCTCGGCACGTTCGAGAAAGTAGACCTGTCGCCGCGAGCCGATGGCCAACCGCCGCGGGCTGACGGCCATGCCCATGACTTGCTGAAAGGCGTGAAACGAGAACGAGATCTGTCCTTCATGAACGCCCACCACCACCAGCTTGCCCGCTTGGTAGGTGGAGATGAGCAGCGTGCAATTGAGCTGCGCCAAGAGGTCGGCCAGGTTGGCCGAGTGTTGATAGCGAACCTCGACCTGCTTGAGTGGCGCCTCGCCTTCGCCGTTGGCGGCATCGGTGGTGGGCCCAAGCGCGCCGTTGCCTTGATGACCCCCCTTGTTGCCGTTGCCTGATGGATGATCGTTGCTGCCAGTCATACTTGGTTTCGGCGTCGGTTTGGATGTGGCCGTGAACCGGTCATTCTAAGAGGCCACCAAACGACCATACAACGGCCCTCGAACACCCGGCTGATTCAAGCGCACCGAAAAGGTTGTTGGTTGAACCCAAAGGGGCGGCCAATCGCCAGACAACGGCTTGCGCTACCCGGCCAACAACCGCTACCCGACAGGCGGACGCCACTCGCCGGTGCTTGGTCTGGGAACAAACCCCGGGCGCCACCGTCAATGTGAGGACCAGCTCAGCTCCGCTTACCAGCCGCCGGTTTCAGGTGCGAATTTCCGTGAAATCGGGTGATAATTTCCCACGCCTGGGCGGGCGTTTCGGCGTAGCTGATGAGTTCCAAGTGCTCATCTTCGATCAAGCCTTCGTCGGCCAAGACGCGAAAATTGACCACCCGCTCCCAAAACTCGCGGCCGACCATGATGATGGGAATGGCCTGCATCCGCTTGGTCTGTCGCAGCGTCAAGGCATCGCAGAGTTCGTCCATCGTGCCGAACCCGCCGGGAAAGACCACTAAGGCCTTCGCCCGCAGCAAGAAGTGCATTTTGCGCAGCGCGAAATAGCGAAACTGAAAGCACAGCTCGGGGGTGATGTACGGATTGGGCCGCTGTTCGGACGGGAGCGTGATGTTCAGTCCCACGCTCTTGGCCCCGACGTCGAAGGCGCCCCGGTTGGCCGCCTCCATGATGCCGGGCCCGCCTCCCGTGACAATGACGTAGTCGCATTCGCCGTTGGACTGACAGGTGCTCGACACCAGCCTCCCAAACTCACGTGCGGCCTCGTAATAGGGGCTCTTATCCGCGACGCGCTGGGCGCGGGTCAGCGCCCTTTTTCGATTCTCGTCGTCGGGGGCTTGGGCCAGTCGGCGCCGCGCCTCGTCGAGCCGGCGCTGCGCCCGCTGGGGCTCAACAATTTGCGTGCTGCCGAAGACCACAATGGTCGACCGAACACCCGCCGCCTCCAGCGCCAGTTCCGGCTTGAGCAATTCCAACTGCAAGCGCACCGGCCGCAGTTCCGGGCGGTTCAACAGGCTCGCGTCCTCGTGCGCCTGCGCGTAACTGGGCGAAGCCATAATCGCCTGGAGATTGTCCGCGGCACGCTGCGCTTCGTCGCCTTGGCCGTCGGTCGCCACTTCCGGCCTGCTCATGGCAAAGGCTCCAGCTCGAATGAATCGGCGTATTTAGGAATGGTCACGTCCCATCCGCGCTGGGTCTTTAGCGCTTCGGCGAAAGCGCGCGCCCCTTCGAGTTCGCCGTGGGTCAAGAACACCCGCCGGGGGCTGTGGAGCGGGGCCAGCCAGCGCAGTAGTTCGCCGCGGTCGGCATGGCCGCTGAGCCCCGAGACCTCGCGCACCGCCGCCCGCACCGGCACCTCTTGCCCGAAGATGCGCACGCTCTTGGCGCCGTCTTGCATCGCCCGGCCGCGGGTGCCGGCCGCCATAAACCCGCCCAGGAGGATCGTGTTGTCGGGGTCGGGCAGGCGGCGCTTCAGGTGGTGCAGGATGCGGCCGCCGATCATCATGCCGGACGACGACAAGATCACCGCCGGCCCCGCGACGCTGTTGATCCGCTTTGACTCGGTCGAGGTTCGCACCAGATGCACCGAGCGCCCGTGCAGCGCCGGCCGGGCGCCGGTGAGTTGAAATTCACTCAAGTCGTGGTCGCCGGCGAATTCGCAGTAAATATTCGTGGCGTCGACCGCCATCGGGCTGTCGAGGTAAATCGGCAGCTCGGGGATCCGATTCTGTGCGATCAGGGCCTGAAGCAGAAACATGAATTGTTGCGCGCGCCCTACGGCAAAACAGGGGACCACCATCACCCCGCCGCGGCGCGTCGCCTCGAGCACCAATTCACACAACTGGTCAGACACCTTACCCGGCGGGTGGTCGCGGTTGCCGTAGGTGGATTCGCAAATCAAGTAATCGCAGTTGGGCGGCGGCTGCGGGTCGTGGTACAGCGGCGCCCCGTACCGCCCGACATCGCCCGAAAATAGGAACCGCGTCGGCCGCGGGCCTTGCCGGACCTCGACTTCGATCATGCACGAGCCGAGCAGGTGCCCGACGTCGTGAAAGCGGGCCC
>CAYWTU010000544.1:0-3726 GCA_964461275.1 uncultured Pirellulales bacterium
GCTCGCAGCCCCTCGATCTTGGCCAGAATGTTGTTCAGATAGTTGAGTGATTTGATGCGCGGGCTCAGCGCGGCAGGGTGATTGCGGATCGTGCTGGCCGTGACGATCTCCATTCCCTGCTGATAAAACTCGGCGGGATACAGCGAGATCAAATCGGTGATGATGATCACTTCCGGATTGCTGCACTTGTTGGGGTCCAAGCCCAAGGTTCCCGAGCCGCGGGTGACGACCAGCCGAATGTACGCGTCGACGAATTTGTTGGCCGCCAGCGTGTCGTAAATGGCTTGCCCGATCGCCTCGCGGGTCATGGGAATTTCCAGCGCGATGGCCTTGGCCGACTTCCAGAGCCGCTCAAGGTGTTGCTCTAAACGGAACACCTTGCCGCCGTAGCTGCGGATGCCCTCGAACACGCCGTCGCCATAGAGCAGGCCATGGTCGTAGACGCTGATCTTGGCGTCCTGCTTGTCGTAAAGTTTTCCGGAAATGTAAATCTTCAGCGACATTGGGACTCAGCAGCGGTTGGAAGAAGCAGAAACGGGGCGGGCGAAGGGCGCGCCATCGAGCGCCGGCTAGTCCCCACGACACGGCGGTCCGGTACCAGGTTCGACACGACGCGAATGGCGCACCGCCAGGCACACGTTCACGCCGCGTCGACAATCTGACCGTTGACCAACCGCACCACGCGGTCGGCCTGCTCGGCGATCGAGCGATCGTGGCTGACCATGACTATAGTGAGCTTCTCCTGCTCATTCAAGTTGCGCAACAAGCGCAAGATGCCCTCGCCCGTGGCCTGGTCCAGGTTGCCCGTCGGCTCGTCTGCCAGGAGCGCCTCGGGCCGCATGATGAGCGCCCTGGCGATAGCCGCCCGCTGCATCTCCCCTCCCGACATCTCTCGCGGGCGATGCTTGAGTCGATGACTCAGGCCGACCATGTCCAACAGTCGCAACGCCTCGGCGGCGTGGCGCCGCTTGTGCCGCCAGTAGCTCCAGGCCCCATGGGCGATCATGGCCGGGGCCAACACGTTCTCCAGCGCCGTCAGTTCGGGGAGCAGATGATAGAACTGAAAAATCATGCCGAGCTTATGATTGCGCAGCGCGTCACGCTGTCTAGGCGGAAGATTGTCGATGCGCCGACCGGCAAAATACACCTCGCCGGCGTCGGGCCCGTCGAGCGTCGCCAATAGGTGCATCAACGTGCTCTTGCCCGAGCCGCTTTGCCCCATGATCGATAGGAATTCGCCCTTCTGAACGCGGAGACTCACTTCCTTGAGGACCGGGATGCGAACCTTGGACTTGTGATAGGTCTTGCACAGCGCCACGGCTTCCAACTGTGCCGGCGAGCTGCTGTCCACGGCGGGACCGCGCTGCTCGGCCAGCGCCACGTGCGGTCGGGGAACGGGGCCGCTTGGGGTCGAGGGCGTCGACCAATCGTGCCCGACCGTGCGTTTCTCGGCGTGCGTGCTGCTATTCATAACGAAGCGCCTCCACGGGGTGCAAACGGGCGGCCCGGCGGGCGGGCAGAATGCTCGCCAGCACGGCGATCGCCACCGCGCCGGAGACGATCGTCAGCACGGTGAGCGGCTGCACGATCGTGGGAATCTCGTAAAAGTAGTAGATCGACGGGTCGAACACCTCGCGGCCGCTGATCTTGCCCACTACGTCGGCGATCTCGTTGATGTAGGCCACGAACAACAGCCCCAGCGCCATGCCGGCGCCTGCCCCGACGATGCCCAGCGACAGTCCATAGCCCAAGAAAATGCTCTGCACGCCGCGGCTGGTGGCCCCCAAGCTCTTGAGGATGCCGATGTCGCGAGTCTTTTCGATCACCGTCATGAAGAAGATCGCCAGGATGCCAAACCCTGCCACGGCAATAATCATGAACAACAGCAAATTGAGCACGGTGATCTCCACTTGCGTGGCGGCCAGCAGGACGCCTTGCTTATCCCGCCAGGTGGACACGGCGTAGAACTCCGCCGGGAAGGCCGCCCGCAGCTTGTCGCGCACGATTTGGGCGTGCTCGTCCTTCTTGACGCGAATTTGAATCGAGTTGACGTACCGCACGCCGCTCGCCGGGTCGATCATGCCGCAAAGTTCTTGCAAGCGGTCGATGGCTACGAACACCAATTGCGAATCGTATTCGCTCATTCGACTTTCGTAGAAATCGACCACGGTAAACGAAGCGTCGACCGGCCGCGGCGGGTTGGCTGCGTTGGGAAAGGTCACCTTGACGTCGTCGCCGGGCAAGAGCAGGAACCGGTCGTCGCCGTCGTGCCCGCGAAAACTGGCCAGTCCGATGCCCAACACGACGCCCGGGCTCTGCTCGACCGCCGGGTCATACACGTTCAGCGGCTCTTGAGCGGCAAACGGGTCATCGGGAACCGAGCCGTCGACGGCGACGTTGTCGGCCGGCGGTTGCAAGACGGCGTCCGATCCGACGACGCCGTCTTCCGCCACGGCGATCGCCGGCGGCTCGGCCGATTGAATCTTCTGCAACTGTTCCCATTCCTTTTGGCGAGCCGCTTTCCAGCGACGATACGGCCAACCCGCGTTCATCAATTGCTCCCGCTCGTGCGCTTCGCTGCCGGGCTGCGACGAAACGGTGTCGAATCCGCCTTCGCGGAGTTCAAAGCTCATGGCCGTGCGATTCTGCGGATGCTGCAAGTATTGGCCAAACTCGCTGGTCAGCCCTTGCGTTTGGGGATCGATGCCCACCAACTGCACTTGCCGCTTGATGTAGCTGTCGCGAAACTGAAAACTGAGCAGGGCCGGCACTTGCACGGTGGCGGTCATCGACTCGATATAGTCGCCCGCCACGCGGTGAATTTCCCGCATGTGCCGCGCCGGATCGGGAAAACCGTCCAGCCCGTGGCTTTCCACCACCACGTCCGACAGGATGCCGTGAATGCGGTTTTGCATCTCGCTGATGAACCCCGCCATGACGCTGTTGACCACAATCATGGTCCCCACACCGAGCGTCACGCTCACGATCGAGGCCAGCGCAATCCAACGCGTGCGCAGATAGCGCCACGCCAGTAGAAACTTGTACATCGCCGAATCCTTGGCTGAATGTAATTTGACGAACGTCGGTTACCGCGTTTCGTGCCGCAAGAGCGGGAACAAAATGACCTCGCGAATCGACTGGGCGCCGGTAAGCAGCATCACCAGCCGATCGATTCCCACGCCTAAGCCGCCCGCCGGCGGCATTCCGTGCCGCAGCGCGCGAATGAAGTCGTGGTCCATCTTGGCCATCGAATCTTCTTCCTTTTGTCCGGCTAGCTGCGTCCGGAACAGCTCCTCTTGCAAATCCGGATCGTTGAGTTCCGTATATGCGTTGGCGATTTCCATCCCTTGCACGAACAGCTCGAACCGTTCGGCCACCGCCGGGTTGTCGCGTCTCCGCTTGGTCAATGGGCAGATGCTGGCGGGGTAATCCGTCACGAAGATCGGGCCCATCAATCGGTCTTCAACCCGTTCCTCGAAGACTTCGCTTTTGACCACATCCGGGTGCTTGCCGGCTGTGTCGAAGCCGATCTGGTCGGCCAATTTCCGTACGCCCGCCTCGTCCGCGGCGGCCACACCCGTATGTTGCTCGAATAGCTCATCGTAAGTCTGGCGGGCGAACGGCGGGGTAAAATCGATCGTCGCCTCGCCCCAGGTTCGCTTCAATTCGCCCCCAGCCGCCTGCGCCGCGTCAACGATCAACCGCTCGGTCAGGTCCATCATCGTG
>CAYWTU010000545.1:0-3725 GCA_964461275.1 uncultured Pirellulales bacterium
CGAACTTGCCCCCTTCGAACGGAATCGATTGTTATGCGAATTCAGGAGCTGTCGCCGAGCGTCATCAACAAGATTGCCGCGGGCGAAGTCATCGAGCGGCCGGCCAGCGTCGTCAAGGAGTTGCTGGAGAACGCCTTGGACGCCGGGGCGATGCGGATAGACATCGAGCTGGAAAAAGGGGGCGCCGATTTGATTCGCGTGGTCGACGACGGCCACGGGATTGCGGCCGACGATCTGCCGCTGGCGATCGCGCCGCACGCCACCAGCAAAATCGAATCTGCCGACGACTTGTTTCACGTCGGCAGCTTGGGGTTTCGCGGCGAGGCCCTGGCCAGCATCGCAGAGATCAGCCGGCTGACGATTCGCAGCCGGGCCCGCAACGCGGACGATGGCTACGAACTTTCGGTCGAAGGAGGCATGGCTGGTCAACCGTCGCCGTGCGGCTGTTCTAGCGGCACGGCCCTGGAGGTTCGCGACCTGTTTTACACCACGCCTGTGCGGCGTAAGTTCATGCGCAGCGTGCAGACCGAGCTGGGGCACGCCAGCGAAGCCTTCACCCGATTGGCGCTGGCGCATCCCGAGGTGCATTTCACGCTCAAGCACAACGGCCGTCAGGTGTACGACCTGCCGCCCAGCGATCCCTGGGTGTCGAGGATCGCCCAATTCTTCGGTCAAGAGTTGGCCGAGGAACTGATCTGGGTGGAGAACCTCGACCAGCAAGTGCGGCTGTACGGCTACGTGGCCAACCCGCGGCAGAGCCGCGGCAATCAACGAATGCAGTATTTGTTCCTCAACGGTCGGGCGATTCGCGATCGCAGTTTGCAGCACGCACTGGGCGAAGCGTATCGCGGACTAATGCTCACCGGCCGGTATCCGATTTCGTTCTTGCACCTGGGCATGCCGCCCGAATTAGTCGACGTCAACGTCCATCCCACCAAGCTCGAGGTTCGGTTTCAAGACGGTTCGCGGTTGTACAGTCAGGTGCTCGGCACGCTGCGGACCAAATTCCTGGCCAGCGACCTGACGGCCCGGGCGGCCATTCCCGACACGACAACCGTCGGCCGAGCCGATGTCTCGCCTTCTCCCACGGGCGCCACCGACGGCGGAGCGGCCGCCCGGCAGGAAATCATGGCCTGGGCCGAGTCGCATACGCGAGGCCGCAACCAGGGGCATGCCGGCCCGCACGCGTCCGGCATGGGCGACGTCGCCGATCGCGATGTGCCCCCCTGGCGTCGCGATGAGGCTCAAGAGTATGGGCACGGTTACGGCCACGCGCCATTGGCCTTGCACCGCGTTTCGCGGCCGTCGGGCGAGCCAGCGCTGACGGCGCCGGCCGCCGCGGAGCTCGACGCCCGAGCCCAGCAAACGCTGGGTCGCGACTATCCGCGAATGGCGCCAGGCGCCGGCCCGCACGATTGTCCATCAACGTCCGCCGAGAGCTTGTCCCAGGCCGCTGCGGACGCCATCTCCAACCTCGCCCCGGCCACATCGGGTCCGGCGCTGCAGATTCACAATCGATACATCGTGGCCGAGAGTCCCGAGGGCATGTTGGTGATCGATCAACACGCGCTTCACGAACGGGTGCTGTACGAGCAACTGCGCGAGCGAGTCCTCGCCGGTCCCTTGGAGAGCCAGGCGCTGTTGGTGCCCGAGCCGGTAGATCTGGCGCCGGCCGAGGCGGCGCTGGCGCTCGAGCAGCTCGCGACGCTGCATAGGCTGGGGGTCAACATTGAGCCGTTTGGCGGCGACACGGTGTTGGTGACCAGTTACCCGGCCATGCTGCGCCACGTGAACCCGGGGGAGCTCTTGCGGGGCCTGCTTGAGCCTCTGGTCAGCGCCGGCACGGCGCCACAGCGGCGCGACGCGCTGGATGAGCTCTTGCACATGATGAGTTGCAAGGCGGCGGTCAAAGCGGGCGACCCGCTCACGGACGACGAGATCGCAACCCTGTTAGCGCAGCGACATCTGGTGGCGGACACGCATCACTGTCCTCACGGTCGCCCGACGGCGCTGGTCTTCACTCGCGACGAACTCGACCGCCAGTTCAAGCGGACGTAATTCACCCGGGCGCCTCTGCGCGGTTTTTTTCACGTTTTTTCGACCGCTGTCCGGCCGGTTTCTCCCTCCCACGCCGGGCGCGGCGAACTATAATGAAGGCTTGTGCCCGCGACGATTCTCCGCGGGCCGTTGGGGGACTGCATCGCACCAAGCCATGATCTGCGTCAGCATCGGCCGAGGCCGACATCGCCACGTCATCGCCGAACACCGGCACCTTGTCGAGCAGGGCGCCGAGCTGGTCGAATTGCGCCTCGATTACTTGCAAAGTAAAGTCAACATCAAACGGCTGATCGACGAACGTCCGTGCCCCGTGATCATCACATGCCGCCGCGAACGCGACGGCGGCCGGTTCAAGGGGGCTGAGGACGAACGGCTGCTCTTGTTGCGAACGGCGATTGCCGAGGGGGTCGAGTACGTCGACCTGGAAGACGACGTGGCGAGCAAGATTCCCCGCTTCGGCAAGACCAAACGAATCGTCAGCCTGCATGACTTTCGCAAGACGCCCGACAACCTGGCCGAGATTCACGCCCGGCTGGCCGCTTTGAACGCCGACATCGTCAAGATCGCCACGCTGGCCAACCACCCGCAAGACAACGTGCGGATGATCCAACTGATGCAGCAGACGAAGGTTGCTACGGTCGGCCTGTGCATGGGCGAAATCGGCGCTCCCACGCGGATTCTCGGCGGAAGGTTCGGCGCCCCGTTCACTTATGCCACGTTCAGCGCCGAACGCGCGCTGGCGCCGGGCCAGCTCAGTTTCGAGCAGATGACCCAGGTCTATCATTATGACGACATCGACGCCCAGACCGAAGTGTACGGCGTGATCGGCGACCCGATCGGCCACAGCCTGAGTCCGCTGATTCACAACGCGGCGTTCAACCATTTGGGCCTGAACAAGGTGTACATCCCCATGCGCGTCCCGCGGGGCGACTTGGCGGCGTTTATCGACCAGGCGCATCTCTTGGGAATCAAGGGACTCAGCGTCACCATCCCGCACAAGGAAACGGTCATCCGCAAGCTGCACCAGGTGGACGGCGCGGTGCGCGGGGTCGGCGCCGCCAACACCGTTGTGTTTCAGGACGGCCGCGGCATCGGCTACAACACCGATTACCGGGCCGCCATGGTCTGCCTGGAAGCCGTCTACAGTCCGCACGGACAGACGGGCGAAGGTAGTCCGTTGGCCGGCAAGCGGGCGCTCATTTTGGGCGCCGGCGGCGTGTCCCGCACGATCGCCTTTGGCCTGCGGCGACGGGGCGCCGAGGTCTTGCTGGCCAACCGCACGATGGCCCGGGCGCAGGAACTGGCTCAACAAGCGGGCTGCCAGGTCGTCGAGTGGTCGGACCGGCATGGCGTCGAGACAAACATCCTGATCAACGGGACGCCCATCGGAATGCACCCTAACGTTGACGAGTCGCCGTACGACCAGCTCTATCTAAAGCCGCACATGGTCGTGTTCGATACGGTCTACAATCCGGAAAACACGCTGCTGGTCAAGGACGCTAGGGCCAAGGGGTGCCCCGTCGTAACGGGCGTGGAACTGTTCGTGCGGCAGGCGGCCTTGCAGTTTCGGCACTTCACGGGGCAAGATGCCCCCTTGGACGTGATGCGCTCGGCGCTCAAACGGGCGACCGGCGGCTCCTGGTCGGCGTACTGGTACAACGGCAGCA
>CAYWTU010000546.1:0-3722 GCA_964461275.1 uncultured Pirellulales bacterium
GGGAGCAGCGACCGAGTTACGCCTTGGCTTTGGCCAACGCCTCCAGCACGCGCTTGGGGGTAATGGGCAACACGGGGATGCGGACGCCCAAGGCGTTGCACACCGCGTTCGAGATGGCCGCGCCGGGACTGATCACCGGCGGTTCGCCCAGCCCGATCACCCCGCGCTTGTACTCATCTTCCGGCTCGTACATTTCGACGACGATTTCACCAACATCGCCCAGCCGAGGGAGTTTATAGTCGTTCAACTCGGTGTTGATGAACGCGCCGGTCTTGGGGTCCATCAGCCGTTCTTCAAACAATGAGAAGGCGATGCCCATGATGACGGCGCCGTAGATCTGGCTGGCCGCCGTCTGGCGGTTGATGATCGTCCCCATGTCCTGTACGGCTACGAACTTGACGATCTTCACCACGCCGGTGTCGCGGTCAACGGCCACCTCGGCCATCTGAATTCCCGCCACACCCGAACTAGACAACGGGTTTTCGCGGCCGGGTTTGAACTCGCCTTTGACTTCCAGGGCGTTCATTCCCAGTAGGCTGCACGCCTCTTTCCAGGCCAACCCCTTGGTCGGGTCGGCCTTGGCCTGAATCCGACCGTTCTTGGCTTCCAGGCTGTCGGCTTGTACACCCAGCTTGCCCGCCACCAGTTCGCACAACTTGACCAGCGCATCCTGCGCGGCGCGGCGATTCGATTCCGAAACACCGCCGATCGTCGTGCTGCCCCCCGAGGGGCCGCTGGCCGGATACTTTGAGCTTCCGATATTGACCTTTATGGCCGCCAGCGGCAGACCCAGAGTTTCCGCCACCACCATGCCAATGGCCGTGCGGGTTCCGGTCCCCAGGTCTTGGCTGCCCAGCGACGTTTCCACGCCGCCGTCCGGGTGAACCTTGAGCAAACATGACGACGCATGTCCGCCGCCGCCCCAGGTGTGGATGGCCATGCCCAGTCCGCTGACAATCGAGCCCTCGGCTGGGCCCTTGCCGTGCGGGTGCCACTTCTTTTTCCAGTCGATGAGCCGGGCGCCGATCTCCATTTGTTTGGCGTAAACGTCCGCCTTTTCGTTGGAGACACTGGGCAAGTTCCGCAGGAACACGTCGTAACTATCAAGTCCCAACTTGGCCGCGACATCGTCGTACGCCGTTTGGGTCATGGCGCACGCTTGCGGGTGGTTGGGCGCCCGCCAGGCGCGATTGTTTTCCGTGTCGGTGGCGACTTGCAGGGCCGTACGGCGGAAATTCTTCGGCTCAAACACGTAAGGAATGACGCCTTGCGATACGGCGCCGGCCTTGAACCCGCCGGTGCCCCAGTGTTTGGAATCCCAGACCTGCACCACGCCTTCCTTATCGGCGCCGACTTTGACCTCGATGAAGCCCGAGGGCCGATTGCCGGCGCACTTCAACTCCAGGTCGCGATCCAGCATCAACTTCACCGGCCTGCCCAGGTCTTTGGAAATCTTCGCGCACATCACGCCCCATTCATCCACGGCAAACTTGCTGCCAAAGCCGCCGCCGATGAAGTCGCAGTGCACCGTCACGTCGCCCGCCGTGATGCCCAGAGGGCCGGCGTATTGCGGCGCCGTGCCGGAAACATTCTGCGTCGACAGGTGGGCCGTCAGTTTGCCGTTGTCCCACTCGCAGGTGCTGCCGTGGGGCTCAAGGCACATGTGAGTAATGGCTTGAATGCCGTAGTAGCCTTCGATCACCGCGGCCGATTCTTTCAGCAACCGTTCGATTTCCTGCTGCTGCCAGGCCTTTTCGTCCTTGACGTCTTCCGGAGGCTCGGTTGCCAATTGCACCTTGTTGCCCGCCGGTTTAACCCGCTTGGCCGACTCGGCCGCCGCCAGGTTCTCTTCGGTAACGAACACGTCCAGCGGTTCATATTCGACCTTGATGGCGGCAAGCCCTTCGGCCACAGCGCCTTCGGTCTCGCCGGCCACGCAGGCGACCAGGTCGCCCTGGAAATTCACTTCTCCGCCCGCTTCTTTGAAGGTGTACACGCCTGCCACGCCAGCGACCTTCTTGGCCGCCTCAATGTCCAGGCTCTTGATTTTCGCGTGCGCCATCTTTGAACCGAGCGCCCGGGCCAGCAACATCTTGGGTGGATTAATGTCGTAGGCGTACTTGGCCAAGCCGGCCGCCTTATCCAGCCCGTCGACGCGATCTTGTTCAGTCCCCAAGATCGCGGCCTTTTTGTATTCGGGCCACTTGTAATCGGATTTAGCCACGGGCGCCTCCCTTCGCGACCTCGAGGGCCGCCATGATGACGTTCGAATAGGTGCCGCACCGGCAAAGGTTGCCGTTCAATCCGGCGCGAATCTCGGCCTCCGTCGCCGACGGATGCTTATCCAAGAACGCCCGCACCGCCACCACGAAACCAGGTGTGCAGAAGCCGCATTGCATGGCGTCATTGTGGATGAAGGCCGATACCACCGCGTCGGGCTTATCGCCTCCCAGGCTCTCGACGGTTTGAATCTTCTTCCCCACACAGTCCAGCGCCAGCGTGGTTGACGCCGAGACCGGCTTCCCAGCGACCATTACCGTGCTGGCGCCAGTTGTGCCGTCGGTGCTCACCGGCTTGGCGCCGGTCAAGTTGAGTTGATAACGGAGCACTTCCAAAAGCGTCATCCGGGGCTCAACCTGCAAGGCGTGATCCTTGCCGTTGACGTTGAGCGAGACCGCTTGCGGCCCTGCCAGGACCTTGGCCGCCTCGTTGGCGAGGGCCGTATCGGCGCCGCCGACCAGGGTCGAGGCCGCGGCAACGGCTCCGGTGCCTTTGAGGAAGTCGCGGCGCGAGTGGCCGAACTTCGCAGTGGTTGACATGGTGGTTTCCTTCATGCGTCTGGGACCTGAGGCGGGGCCGTCGCGGCAGGCGATGGCCGGCGCAGGGGATCGGAGCTGCACGTGGTTGGGGACTCGAAGCGCCGCGGGACAGATGCTTCCCGCCGGCCCCCCAAGCCCAGTCCGCCGGAGATTGTAGCGGTTGCGCCCTGGGATTCAACCAAAATCGGGAAAAGATCGGTGCAATTGGCCAGTGATTGAACCGGCCCGAGCACCCCGCCGCATGGTGCGCCCGGCCGTGCGCCGTCGTATGCCGATGCCCCTTTTGCATCCTTGCGACCGCCATTTTGCCGGCATAGGATATTTCACGCTCGTGGCTTGTTTCGTTCCCTGACGTCGTCGTCGCAAAGGCCGCTATCGCCATGCACCACGCCAAGTTTGGTTTCGGCACATTTTTGGCTCTGGCCGTCCTTTTCCTTCCGCTGCGCTCGTCGCTGAAGGCTGCCGACAACGCTCCGCCGCCCGGCTTTACCGCCCTGTTTAACGGCAAAGATTTGACCGGCTGGAAGGGGCTGCCCAAGGGGGCCCTCGAGAACCCCGCCAAGCGAGCCGCCGCCAAGCCAGAAGATCTCGCGGCGGCCCAGGAAGCGGCCGACGAACAGATGCGGGCTCATTGGACCGTTGTGGATGGCGTCCTGCATTACGACGGCAAGGGGCACAGCCTGATGACCGCCAAGGACTTCGGCGATTTCGAACTGTACGTCGACTGGAAAATCGGCCCCAAGGGGGACAGCGGCATCTATCTACGGGGCTCGCCGCAGGTGCAAATTTGGGACGATCCGATTGGGTCGGGCGCCTTTTACAACAACAAGAAGCATCCCTCGAAGCCGAGCAAGCGGGCCGACAAGCCGGTGGGCGAGTGGAACACGTTCCACATCAAGATGG
>CAYWTU010000547.1:0-3719 GCA_964461275.1 uncultured Pirellulales bacterium
GTGGTGCCATTGACCACCAGCGGGCCGTTGTCGATCGGAATGCCCAGGTTCTGCAGGAGCGTGATCTGCATGTTGGTCAGGTCTGCATCGGTGAGGACCGAGGGGAGCCCGCCGGGGTACGGACCGGGTGCATAGCCTGGTGTACCGTCATTGCCCGGATCAAAACCGCCGAACTGTTGGTTGCCCAACGTGATCTGGGCGGTGCCGGTCGGAACCACGTTTACCGACAAGGGATTCGTGGTTAGGTTCAGCGGCAAAGTTTGATTGGGGATATTGATCCCGCCGCTGACGGTGAAGCCAAGCAGGCCGCCCGTAGAAAGCTGGAAACCAGCGTTGGCGCCGAGCGTTACGGTGCCCGAGGCAGAAATATTGGCCTTGAAGTATTGCGTTCCTGTGCTGCCGTTGAACGTCAGCGGTATCGACGCCGCGCTCGCCGCGCTCGCGGCGCTGAGGCAGGCGGTGGTTGCGGCCGCGAGAAAAACGGTTCGCTGGTTGAGTCTCATGGAGCGGCACCTCAATGCTAAGCGGTTTTTCGACGAATGCGTTTGCCTGGCCGTTGATCGGACGCGAACTTTGAAAGCATCGCTCCAAAGTACAAGCAACGCGGAAATGCCCCCCTTCCGGACCTCGACGTTTAGTGTGAAGCGTTTCGAGCAAATGTCAACAAAATTTCTTTCGATTGTTCAAAATATGTCAGGAAGCGGCCGCGCTGGTAAAATAAAATAGCCAATTGATGTTGAGATTGTGGTACTGTCGAGGTCGATCGAGCTGGGGCGGCGCGCTGTCCAGTCGGAGTTGATCGGCGCAGAAAAAAGCGAGGGTCGGCGCCTTGCGGAGCCGACCCTCGCCGGTTTGGCAGACTTTCAAAACAGAGTCAAACGATTGCGTCCTTGCCGGACACAGGCATCCGACCGGCGCCTAGGACTTCTTCATCCGTCGACGCAGAGCCGGGATCACGCAGGCCGCGCCCAACAGGGCCAGGCACACGCTGCTCGGCTCGGGAATCACGACGCCTTCCACCGTGTCTTGCACCTGATACTGGAGATCGCTGATCTCGAAGTGCAAGTTGGCGGAAATCGATGCGCTTCCGTTGACGTCCAAGTCGAACGTGACCAAAAACGCGTCGAAATCGCTGTCCAAGGTGATGGGCACCGTGGCTGTGGTGTTGAGGTCGAAGCTCAACGGCAGCAGGCTCAAGAAGCCGCCGTCGTTGACCGTGACCCGCAGGTCGTCGAAGTTCGGCGGACCGGCCCAGTCGCCTGGGTTCAGGTCGGCCAGGACTGCCGCGCCCACCAAAGCCAACTGTTCGTTGAGGCTTTCGTTGAGATCGAACGACCCTAGATCGAACGGAATGTCAAACAAGCCGAGGATGTCGAACGACGCCTCGGCGTTTAGCGCCGCGTCGAGGTTGGCGGCCAAGGTGCCTGGAGCTCCGACGAAGGGATAGTTCGTCGTCTGGTTGGCGCCGCTGCCTGGAGCCACGCGGATGCCCGAACCGATCAAGTAATCGGTGTTCGCGTCTTGGGTGTAGGTGAAGTTGTTGACCGCGGCATTGATCGAGGCGTTGACCGTCGTGTCAATGTCGATGTCGCCCAGGATGGTGCCGATCGTGGTGGTGCCATTGACCACCAGCGGGCCGTTGTCGATCGGAATGCCCAGGTTCTGCAAGAGCGTGATCTGCATGTTGGTCAGGTCCGCATCGGTGAGGACCGAGGGGAGCCCGCCGGGGTACGGACCGGGTGCATAACCTGGCGTACCATCATTGCCCGGATCAAAACCGCCGAACTGCTGGTTGCCCAACGTGAGCTGAGCGGTGCCGGTGGGGACCACGTTCACGGCCAGCGGATTGGTGGTCAGATTGAGCGGCAGATTCTGGTTGGGAATGTTGATCCCGCCACCGATGGTAAAGCCAAGCGCGCCGCCCGTGGACAACTGGAAGTTGGCGTTCGCGCCGAGTGTCACGGTGCCTGAGGCCGTGATGTTGGCCTTGAAGTACTGCGTTCCTGTGCTGCCGTTGAACGTCAGCGGTATTGACGCTGCGCTCGCGGCGCTGGCCGCGCTTAGGCATAGCAATGCCGTGGCGGCGAAGAGACATCGTTCTGTCAGCCTCATTAGCGACTCCTAAATGCAAAACGGTTTCTACGATGATTGCCTGTGTCTGACCGATGACTCTGGGCGGACAGACGACGAAGGTTGCGTGCGAGCGCAAGCTCTCGCGCGAAACAGTAGAATCCGGAAAGCTGCCACCTTCCCGACTCTGGACTTCTAGTTTGGCCAGTTCGACGGAATTGTCAACGAAAAACTTTCGGATTCTCATGATTCTTACGGCAGACCGATCTAAATGGTAAATACAAATAGCCAATAAACGGCCGGTTGCGGCAGCGGTGATGTCGGCCGGTACGGCCAGGACCGGTTTGGCTTCCGGCTGCCGTCGATTTTGTTATACAGACGGTCGACCTATGGACGGAGACTGACCGAGGCGGCAAACAGCGACTACCGCGTGTTGGAAGTGCACATGTCCCAAGCCCTGCGTGACCGGCTTTATGGCGAATTGGACGCCCTGGTTCTGGTTGATCCCCATACACACATCAACCCGCTGGCGCCGGCATCCCAAACGCTGGCCGACCTATTGGGCTACCACTACTACACGGAACTGGCGCATTCGGCGGGGATGCCCAGGGAGCGGATCGAAGAACCTGGGTTGCCCGCCAAGGAGAAGGTCGGCCGGTTGGTCGAGCGGCTGGGGGCGTTGGACAACACCATTCAATACAGTTGGTTGATCGAGCTGGCGCGTGAGTTTTTTGGCTTTCCAGCCGAAAGGCTCACGCTCGACAACTGGGAACGGCTCTACGACGTTGCACAACAGGCGATGCAGCGTCCAACCTGGGCCAGCGACGTATTGAAGAAATCGGGCCTTAGGGGCGTGTTTCTGACCAACGATTTTGACGACCCGCTCGAAGGCTTTGACCGGAACGTCTATATCCCGTGTCTGCGGACGGATGACCTGGTGTTTCACCTGGGGCTGCCCGAGGTTCGCCAGCGGATCGAGCGCTGCGCGAGCGGCGCCATTCACAATGCGGCATCGTTGACCGCGGCCTTGGGCGGCCGGTTCGAGCATTTTACAAAGGCCGGCGCCAAGGCGTGCGCCATTTCGTTGCCGCCCGACTTCTGCCCTGGGCCGGTCGGTCAGGTAGAGGCGGACGGCGCGATTCAGGCCGCTTGGCGCGGTCAGCCCCTGGACGACCAGCAGCGGACGGCGCTGTCGAAGTTCGTGTTTTGGAAGCTGGCCGAGTTGTGCGCCGAATATCGGCTGCCCTTTGACCTGATGATTGGGGTCAACCGGTCAGTCTACGTGGCGGGCGTTTTTCAAGGCCGGGATCTGTTCGATGGCCGCGTGTCGCTGATTCAATATCGCGAGCTATTGAACGCTTTTCCGCAGGTTACGTTTCCGATTTCGGTGCTGGCCAGCGCGACCAATCAGGAGTTGGCCAGTTACAGTTGGATTTTTCCCAATGTGGTGACCAATGGTCACTGGTGGTACTCGAACACGCCGCCGTTTATCGAACTGGACGCGGCGGCCAGGCTGGAGGCCGTGCCGCGGACCAAGCAGATTGGCTATTACAGCGACATGTATAAGCTGGAGTTCGGCCTGCCGAAGTTCCGGATGTACAAACGAATTCTGGCCAAGGTGTTGGCCGAGCGGTTTGTGATCGACCGCG
>CAYWTU010000548.1:0-3714 GCA_964461275.1 uncultured Pirellulales bacterium
TGTCGACCGGATGATGGCCAAGCGCCCGGTGGACCGCTACCAGTCGATGGCGGAGGTGGTTGATGCCCTCACGCCGTTCGCCCGACGGACGGGAGTCGAGTTCGACTTTCCCAAAGTTCTGGCCTGGCGGGCGAAGGAGGCGCGGACTGGTTCTTGGCCGACGCCAGCGACCAGACGGATGCCAGCGGCGGCGAGGTTGAGACGACTGTTTCCGTCGGCTTGCTAAGTGCTGCTAAGACGGCCCCGTCGACTTTCCGCTTCTCGCCGCCAGGAGATTCCTCCGGTGAAGTTGTGATTCAGGCCGTCGTTGATGACGTCAGCGGCGATCCGCGGGTGAACATGCTGGTCCGCGACGGCTCATTGCTTTCGGTCTATGGCACGATGCAGGCCGATACATTCCAAATCGCTCGCGCTGACCGCTGGCGCTTGTCGATCAATGGTCAAGAGCAGCTGTACGATTTCGCCGATGTCTCGACCGTTCGATTCTTTGGAGAAGGGGGAGCGGACTGGGCCACCGTAACAGGCGGTGCGGAAGACGAAGTGGTTGAGTTGCGGCCGGGCTCGGGTGTACTGGAAGGTTCCGGTTATCGAGTGGAAATGACCGATGTGCGAGGTATTCGCGTTCACAGCGGTGGCGGCTTCGACCGAGCCGATCTGTTTGATTCAGCCGGAAACGACCAATTGGTGGCGCGACCGGATGTGGCGCAGTTATCAGGGAACGAGTTTTTTAGCGTTGCGAAGGGATTCGACATCGTCCGCGCACACGCCAGCGAAGGGGAGGATTCGGCCACGTTTTACGACTCGGCCGGAGACCACCAACTGGTGGCGCGCCCCGATTACGTCCACCTTACAGGCGCCGGGTTCCTTAATCTGGCGCGAGGCTTCGATCGGGTCCGCGCCTTCGGCAGCACGGGGAATGACCAAGCGACGCTGTACGATTCGGCGGGCAACGATCAATTGGTCGTACGGCCCGACGAGTCGCAGATAGTCGGCGCTGGCTACTCGAACTATCTCAAGAATTTCGATAGCGTGCGGGCTTTTGCCAGTCTCGGTAAGGATACAGCGGCGCTCTATGATTCCGCTGGCTCAGATCACCTCCTAGCCCGGCCGGATTACACAAGGTTGTCGGGGGCAGGCTATCAGGCGTACGCGAATGGTTTCGATGAAGTGCGAGCCTATGCGACCATCGGCCAAGACATCGCCGATCTCTACGGGTCCAGTGGCGCCGATCAGTTGCTGTCCCACGCCGATTTCAGCCAATTGTTAGGCGCCGGGTACTTCGCCTATGCCCAAGGCTTTGACGCCGTACGTAGTTACGCGGGCGGCGGCAACGATGTTGCGAACTTTTACGGCGCCGGTAGCGATCAGTTGGACGCTCGCCCTGGCAGCTTGCGGCTACAGAACATGCGCGATACGCAACTCGCATCGGATTTTGAGACGGTACGAGCCATTGCCGGCGGTGGTGTTTCGCAAGCGACGTTGCATGACGCAGCGCTCGGCGATCAACTGCTTTCGCAGGGGAGCCTAGCCAGTCTCATCGGCGCGAAATATGCCATTAGCGTTTACGACTTCCAGCGGGTGATTGGCAAGTCGGCGCGTGGAGATGATCGCCTGTTTGTTGACGCTCACGATAGTCTGCTCGCGCTGAAAGGTGACTGGCTGGACGAAATCGACTTGTGATCGCTAACAGTCTGTGGAATGCAGCCTGACCATTTTTTTGCAAACTCGGGGCGGGAAAACACTGCGAATCTGTTTAGACGTAGCACAGGAGGGCGTGTCCTGAGCGCGCAATCCCCCTGTCAGTCCGCCTTGCCGATGCGCTCCGCGCCGAGACGGCGCTGACCTACGTCGGCCAATTGTACGCCGTCGAACGCGAAGCGAAGCGGCAATCCGCCGACACGTGGCGCGAGCTAGCGCGCGAAGATCGCGATGCGCGGATCGCCGCGCTGCGACAAGAGCGGTCGAGGCCGGTGCTCGAGCAGTTCGGCGCATGGCTCACCGTTGAGGCGCCAAAGTTGTTGCCCAAGCATCCGTTGCGGCAGGCGATGGATTACACGCGGGGCAATTGGCAGGCGCTGTGTCGCTACACGGAGCAAGGCTTCTTGGCCATCGACAACAACGCGGCCGAGAATCAAATTCGTCCACTGGCCCTGGGCAGGAAGAATTGGTTGCACTGCGGTAGCGACCGGGGCGCGCGGATGGCCGCCGTGATCTTCACACTCATCGCCTCGTGCCGGCGGCACAACGTCGAGCCGTTCGGCTACCTGCGCGATCTCTTGGCTTGGCTGCCGGTGATCAACGCGGCCCCCGCAGGCACGTTCCCCGCCGGTGCGATCCGCGATCTCTTGCCCGACCGCTGGGCGAGCCAGCGTCCGTAGAACTTTCACTCCATCAGTGTTCGACAGGGCGACCGCCCGCCCAATGCCCGCCTACGGGCCAGCCCGGACACTTACTAAGGAGGGCGTGTCCTTGGTCACCACCCCGGTCGGTTTGTCGTGCGCAGCTCGCCAAGCGACGTCGGCACGTGGGAACCGAGGCGATTCGACGCTACAATCTTGGGTGCGTCGAGGCGTCGATCCGAAGTGGATTAGGTTTCCGTATCGGCCGCCAGGACGTTCGCACGGCGATCATTTACCTTCATGCCCTGAACCGAGGTGGGGATGGTGTCCAAGCCCAGCCGGCCTTGTGATGCGACCGTCCGATGAGCGCTGCGCCCAAACAGCGTATCACGCTCAATGTGACAGACGCGTGAGCGATGACTGCAATTCGACTTGCGAACCAAAGACGCCTACGCGATGGGCCGCCAACGCGCGGCCTACCGGCAATCGGCAGATCAGTCGAAAAGCAAGTTGGGCGGTCGCGGTAGTCCCAGACAGCAATTCAACAGAGGTTAGAAGAAAAGCCCATGCACAAGAACGTTGAAATCGCCCGTCGCGTCGTTGGCGGTGAGCGCGTTGGGCGACGGGAACGCACAGTCCTCGGCGACTGGCACTTGCGCAGGAAGCCCTGACATACCGATTGGCTTTTCCTCAGGCGGGCTGCCTTGTTGAATCCCGCCGGGGCGTACTCATGCGACTGGAAGAGAGATGCCGATGAACTTCTGGCAGAACAAGAGCGCAGTCATCACGGGTGGCGGCTCCGGCATCGGCAAAGCCCTGGGCGCAGGGCTCGCGCAACGGGGAGCCAAGGTCTGGCTGAGCGACGTCAACGGCGACTCCGCAGCCGCAGCCGCCAGCGAGATCGGCCGTGACGCGCAGTCCTTCGCGCTCGATGTCACCGACGCGAACTCCGTGGCATCGCATATCGACCACGTCGCGCGTGCGCATGGCCGCATCGATGCGGTGTTCAACAATGCTGGCATTGGTGTCGGGGGAGACATTCGTGAGCTGAACCTGGCGCACTTCAACCGTTCGATCGACGTGAATATTCGTGGCGTGATCCACGGCGTCATGGCCGCCTTCCCCCACATGAAAGCGCAAGGCGGTGGAATTATCGTCAACACGGCGTCGGCCGCCGGCCTGATGGGATTGCCCCTACTGGCGCCCTACTCCATGAGCAAGCACGCCGTTGTCGGCTTGAGCAATGCGCTAAGATTCGAGGCGGCCGAGCACGGAATTCAGATGAACGTGCTGTGTCCGACGGCCATCGAAACGCCGCTTCTCGAGACCGATATTTCGCGCGATCTCGGTGCGTCGTGGCGCCCCGACATACGGT
>CAYWTU010000549.1:0-3714 GCA_964461275.1 uncultured Pirellulales bacterium
GTTTCCTGTGCGCGATTGGCATGATCGTCTTCCCCTTGCAGGTCATGGCAAATGCAGATCGCTGGGGAATGCCGTGGTTGCGACGCGCGATGCTGTACAGCGTCTTGACCTGCATTACCTTTAATCTGGCCAGCATGACGGCACTCTTTGCCAACGCGGCCAAATTCGAGGCCATGGAGCGCGGATCCTCTGCCGCGAACGATCCATTTGGCGCCGGTCCGCAAGCCCAGTGGCCGCCGGGTTTTCCTAATGGCCCGCCACCTCCCGGCGCCGACGGCAGCCCCAACTGGCGCCCGAGACCGCCGGCCGGTAATGCGCCACCGCAGCCCGTCGCGCCCGCAATGCCCTCCCCTCCCCCACCAGCGTCGCCGGCCTATGTGGGCAGCCAGCCGCCCAAGACCGACGCCCAACGAATGGCCGAGGCGCTAGCCGAACTGACGTCGTCCGATCCGGCGACTCGCTCGTTGGCCATCAACCGGCTGGATTCCGTGGCGCCGAGCAAGTCGCTGCGTCCCGAAATGCTCGCCGCCTTAACGCCGCTATTGGATCGCACGAAGCTGACCGGCAGTACGGACGACGACTTGCAATCGCTGGTCAAGATCTACGCCAACTGGGCCACTGCTGCCGAAGAAGAAACCTTGATCGCCTGCCTGACAGCGCTCCACGAACAGGCGGAGGCCGGATACTTGTTGGAGGCGATCGCCAGGTTCAACACCGAGCTGGGCGCCGCTGCCATCTCCAAGCAACTCGACAACTTCTTTCGCTGCGACGAAGCGAGTGCTGCTCTCAAGTCCATGGGGGTCGTCGCCGAACGGTCTACATGGCCGCTGCTCATGGCCGAAGAAGCGCACACCCGAAACGCCGCCTGCGAAGTCCTAGGCGAAATCGGGGGCGCGGAAAGCGCGAAGAGAATTCGTTCGATCCCCCGCGAGCACTTGGAGATGATGGACGACGACGCGGTCCAGCGGGCGATTGCGTCGATTCAGGGCAGGCTGCGTGACCCTTCGGGGTCCGATCGGCAGGGCCAACGTCCGGCGCCCAAGGATAGACCCGTCCGTGGATTCCAGCCGGCGTCATAAACTGGCTGGGAGTACGCTTGGGCAATCAACTCGTGACCACCGGAAATTCTCTCATCGCGCACGCAGCCACCCCGCCCGAACTGGCCAAGCCCCTGGCCGCCTACGTTCATGTCCCGTTCTGCGCGCATCGCTGCGGCTATTGCAACTTCACGCTCGTCGCCGGGCGCGACGACTTGATCGACACCTATCTCAGCGCCCTGGAAACGGAACTGAGCGCACTCGAAGCGCCAAAACCGGTCGGGACGCTGTTTCTCGGCGGCGGAACGCCCACGCACCTGCCGCCGGGGCAACTCGAGCGGTTGCTGCGGCTGGTTCTGAGCTGGTTCCCGCTGGCGCCCGGCGGCGAACTCAGCGTCGAGGCCAACCCGGCCGATATTTGCCCAGAGCGAGTCTCCGTGCTGGCCGCCCACGGAGTGAATCGTGTCAGCCTGGGGGCGCAATCGTTCGACGTGGCCAAGCTCCAGTTGCTCGAACGCGACCACACGGCCGACACGATTCGCACGGCCTGCGACTTGCTGCGGCCGCGGGTCGCGTCGCTGGCGCTCGATCTGATTTTTGCCACACCCGGAGAAACGACCGCCGGCTGGGAGGCCGACCTGGCTGCGGCGCTGGAGCTGGCGCCGGACCACGTTTCGACGTACGGCCTGACGTTTGAGCTGGGCACGCGGTTCTACGCCCGACGCCTGCACGGCCAATTGTCGGAAGGCGACGAGGAGACGTGGCGTGAGATGTACCTGACGGCGATCGAAACATTGGCGACCGCCGGTCTGGAACATTACGAAGTGTCGAACTTCGCCCGAGCCGGGCATCGCTGTCGGCACAATGAGACGTACTGGTCGGCGCTGCCGTATTACGCAGCCGGCCCCGGCGCGGCACGCTACGTTGCCGGCCGCCGCGAGGTGAATCACCGCAGCACCACGACGTACATCCGTCGCTTGCAAGCCGGCCAATCCCCGGTGGCGGAACGCGAGTCGCTGGCACATGAAGACCGCGCCCGCGAGGCGCTGGTGCTCGGGCTGCGGATGTTGCAAGGCATCGATACGGGCGAATTCGCGGCTCGTTGGGGCGTGAGCGTGGAGGCGCTCGGCGGCCAGCGGCTGCGGCAATATCTCGCCGATGGCCTGCTGCAAATTTCCAAGGGCCGGCTGCGACTGACGCCGTCTGGGCTGTTGGTCAGCGACGCCCTTTGGCCCGGGCTGGTGCGGGTGTAAACTTCTGGGCGAGACTTGCATCGTCATCCAAACTCTCGCTCCATCGTGCTATGTCCGCCTCTCGTCGTCGCAACCTGGTGGTCGCCCAAAGCGGCGGGCCCAGTCCGGTCATCAACAACAGTCTCCGCGGCATCGTGGAAACGGCCCGCCAGTTGAGTGAAGTCGGCACGGTCTACGGCGGCCGGCACGGGATCGAGGGGGTGCTCAAGGAAGAGCTGATCGATCTCTCGGCACAGGCGGCCGAGGAGATCGCGCTATTGCGCGTGACGCCGGCGGCCGGCAGCATCGGCACCTGTCGCTACAAGCTCCGGCCCCAACAATCCGAAGACTTCGAGCGCGTGATCGAGGTCTTCAAGGCCCACGATGTTGGCTACTTCCTGTACATCGGCGGCAACGACTCGATGGACACGGCCCACAAGGTGGCCGAGTTGGCCCACCGCCGCGGCCTGGACCTGGTGGCGGTGGGCGTCCCCAAGACGATCGACAACGACGTTGGCGATTCTGAGTTCAAGCTCATCGACCACACGCCGGGGTACGGCTCCGTGGCGAAGTATTGGATGCACATGGTCCAGTACGCCAACGAAGAGAACATGGGCAGCTCGCCGGCCGACCCAGTGTTGGTCATGCAGGCGATGGGCCGCAAGATCGGTTTCATCCCCGCCGCGGCGCGGCTGGTCGACCCGGAACGCGAGATGCCCCTGCAGATTTACCTGGCCGAGCGCCCCTGTCCTTTGGCGCAGTTGGCCGATCAGGTGAACGACATGCTTCGCCGCCAGGGCCGCTGCCTGGTGGTCATCAGCGAGGGTTTCGACGTGGGCGAATTGGGCGAGGTGCGCGATTCGTTCGGCCACACGTCGTACAGCTCCAGTCAGACCACGGTGACCCAGACCGTGGTGAATTATCTCAATTCGGTGGGCTTGGCCGCCAAGGGCGCCGCCCGCGGCAACGTTTCAGGCACCGATCAGCGACACGCCATGGCCTACGCCTCGACGGTGGATCTGGAGGAGGCGTACAAGAGCGGACAAGAAGCGGCGCTGCTGGCCGCCAGCGGTAAAGGCGGATTCATGTCGACCATTCTCAGAAACCCCGGACCAATCTACTCGGTGCGGTACAGCCGCGTGCCGCTGGTGGACGTGGCGGGCAGCGAACGGAACTTTCCCGCGGCGTGGATGACGCCCTGCGGCACGGACGTGACCGACGACTTTGTGCGCTACTCGATGCCGTTGGTGGGCGAGGACATGCTGACATTGCCGCTGGTGGGCGGACGGCAAAGGTTGGCCCGGCTGGCCCCGCATTACGCCCCTCAAAACCTTCCCAAATACACGCCCCAGGCCGACCGTAAATAGTCCATCATGATCGACTTCCAACCGCAACATGATTTCCTGGTGGCCATCGACTCAGACGGCTGCGCCTTCGACACCATG
>CAYWTU010000550.1:0-3711 GCA_964461275.1 uncultured Pirellulales bacterium
ATGGTTTTGTCTTCGGTGCTGGTGGTCAGCGGGCTGGCGATTTTACTGGTCTCGGATTTCGTTCCCACCCGGCGATTCGCCGAACTGACGGGCGTGACCATGGCGGCGGCGCTGGTGGGCGACTTGCTCGTGTTGCCGGCGATGATCACGCTGTTCTGGAAGCGCGAACCGCGGCCGGCGCCGGTGAGCAACGTGCGGACAACGCCGCGGGAACCGGCGCGGGCATGAGGCACGGCGGCCGGGCGCGCGCTTGACAGCCGACGGGCAGTGGCCTTTGATGAGAAGCCATGCCGCCGAACATCGAAGAGGAAGCCACCGAGCTACTGGCCACCGAGCCCATTGTGGTGGCCGGTCAGGAATTGCGGCTGTTCCTTGAATCGCCGCCGCTGATTCGGAGCATGACAGCCGACATCATGGCGGCGCGGCGGCGCGTGTGGCTGGAATGCTACATCATGCTCAATGACGCAGCTGGGCAGGCCGTGGCAGCGGCGCTTGCGGCGCAGGCGCGAGCGGGGCTGGACGTTCGGCTGTTGTACGACGCGGTGGGAAGCCAAGGGACTCCGGCGCCCTTCTTCGGTGAACTGACCGCGGCCGGCGTGCAGGTGCACGCGTTTCACAGCTTCTGGGAAGCGCTGCGACGGCGGGCGCTGTTTCACGTGCTCAACCGCCGCAATCACCGCAAAGTCTTAGTGGTCGACGACGAAGTGGCCTATTTCGGCGGGATGAACGTGTTGGATCAGCGCACCGACGACCCGGCGCCGGCGCCGTTAGGGCGGCTGCACCGCCCGTCCGGTTGGCGCGACGTGCACGTGCGGATGTCCGGCCCGCGTCAGGCGGAGGTGGCCGACAGCTTCGAGCGATCGTGGCGACGGGCGCTTAAGCAGCCGATCCGTCGTCGGACGAGGGCCTATCGCCGCGGGCGGTTTGGCGGCCAGGAGGAGAGCATCTACTTTTTCGACAGCGGGCCGGGGCTGCGCTACAGCCGAGCGTCGCGCGTAATGGCGCGGCTGATTGGCCGAGCGCGACAGTCGATTACGATTTCGATGGCGTATTTCCTGCCGGTGGGCAAGGTACTGCGGGCGCTCTTAACGGTGCGAAAGCAGGGCGTAAGCGTGCAAGTGATTGTCCCCCATCGCAGCGACGTGCGGTTGGTCGAACGGGCCACCCGTCACGTGTATCCACGGCTGTTGAAGCGCGGTTTTGAGGTGTTCGAGCGGCAGCAGCGGATGTTGCACAGCAAAGTGATCGTGGTCGACGGTCAATGGTCGCTGGTTGGGTCATGCAACCTGGACGCCCGCAGCCTGTTCTACAATTATGAATTCCTGGCCGTGATCCGCTCGGCGGCGTTCGCCCAAAAGATGAGCGAAATCTGCCAGTACGAAGCCCTGCGGAGCCGGCGTGTCAGCCACGAAGAATGGCAGGCTCGCGGTTGGTGGCAGCGGTGGCTCGATGGCTGGGCGTACGCCTTGCGGTGGTGGCTCTAGGGGTTGGTCCCTAAGCGGCCGCCAAACAACCTGACAACGGACCTCTAACTCCCGTTGATTTCAGCGTACCGACGAGGTTGTTTGTCGGACTCTAATACTTCAGCAAACTGAACACGGGATAGGGCGCGATGCGGCGGGCGCCCTCGAGCGCGGAAAGTTCGATCAAGAACGCGCAGCCGGCCACCTTGGCGCCGGTCTTTTCGACCAACTGACAGCAGGCCTTCATCGTGCCGCCGGTTGCCAACAAATCATCCACCAACAACACACGCTGGCCGGGCGACAGGCCGTCGGCGTGGATCTCCAACCGGTCTGTGCCATATTCCAGTTCGTAGTCCATCGCCAAGGTCTTGAACGGCAGCTTGCCCGGCTTGCGCACCGGCACGAAGCCGAGGTTGAGTTCCAAGGCCAGGGGCGCGGCGAAGATGAATCCGCGAGCCTCGGCCGCCGCCACCACGTCGATCGGCTGTCCGTTGAACTCGTCGGCTAGTTGGCGAATCGCCTGCTTGAACGCCGGCGGCGAGGACAACAGCGGGGTAATGTCGCGGAACAGGATTCCCGGCTTGGGGAAATCGGGGATCGCGCGGACGAAGTCGGTGAGTTCGAGCATGGGGTGGTCTCGGCGGGCCAGCAGTGGAAAGGACGATGGACGCCGTTCAAGGATAGCCGCGGTGCGGTCAATTACAATTGGCGCCTGGCGGATCAACCGTCGGCAGCGGGGCGTCGTTCGGCCGGCGACCTATAGCGCATGATCAAACCCAGGAAAATCAACGCTCCGCCGGCCAGCGTCCACCAAGCTGGCGCCTCGGCCCAAGCCAGCCAGACCCACAGCGGCAACAACACCGGCTCCAACAACCCCAGCCCAGCAGCCTCTTGGCTAGAGACAATTCGCAAGCCACGTGCGAACAGGTAATAGGGCAGCGCGATCTGCACCAGGCCAAACAGCGCCAGCACGAGAAACTGCGTGGGCGTCGGCCACTGCCCGCCGCGAATTACAAACGCCGACAACAACGTGGCCGACGCCAGATTGTTGGCCACCACCAACGTCACGCTTTCCACCTGGCGCAGGTTTCTTAGGCTGAGCACGACCACGGCGTAGCAGAGCCCGGAAGCCAACCCACAGCCGATGCCCAGCGCGGCCCGCGAGCCGGCGACCGCGCCACTTAGCAAGGGCCCCAGCTCGCAGGCCAGAATCACCCCCACGCCCACCGCGGCCAGCGCCAGTGGGCCCATCTCGCGCGGCGACCACGGCTCGCGCCACACCAGCAGGCCCAGCACAAACACCCACCAAGGCGCCGTGCTTTGCAGCCAGATGGCGTTGGCGGCAGTGGTCAGGATCATGGCCGACAAGTACGTCAGATTCATCCCCGCGAACGCTAGCGCCATGGGGGCCATTCGCGGCAGTGGCAGCGGCTGTTGGGGTCGCCGCACCAGGGGCAACAGCGACAGACCCGCGAACAGCGCTCGCCAAAACGCCAACTGCGGACCGCGCGTCGCGATTGGCCAGTCGTCGAACAGGTGCGACTTGGCGAACAGACCGCTGGAGCTCCACAGAACGGCCGCCGCCGCGATCAACCACCGACCGCGTCGGACGGCCGAGGGAGTTGGCTGACCAGCATCACAGGCGGACGACATTAAGCGAGGCTGGGTCAGGAGGGCCTGCGGCGATTGGGAATGAAAAGTGTGAACCGCCGGCGTCGTCCGGTCTTACAGCCCCAACGGAAAATCGGACAACAGTTCGACGCCGCCGGCCGTGACCAGATAGTCGTTTTCCAGGCGGATTCCGGCTCGCAGTTCGGGGCCGTACAGCCCCGGCTCAATGGTGAACACGTCCCCAAGTTCAAACACGTCGTCCCAGTTGGGGTTTACGTGCGGGGCCTCGTGAGGATTGAGCCCAATGCCGTGGCCGAGGTGATGGTTGAACGAGCCTGGCATGAATTCGTCCAGGTACTGTTTGACTTCGCGGAACAGCGCCTGGCAGCTTACGCCGGGGCGGACTATCCGCTGGACGATGTCGAACACGCCAATGATCCGCTCGTTGGCCGCGGCTTGGGCGTCGGTGGGTCGGCCGTTGACCGCCAGGGTGCGGCTGTTGTCGGCGTTGTAGCCGCGATAGGCGGGTCCCAGGTCTAGAATGTACAGTTCGCCGTCTTGCGCCTGCCGTACCCGCGGCGGCCCACCGCGCGAGCCCGACTGATAGTCATTTCCGGTGGCGGTCATCAATTCGCCG
>CAYWTU010000551.1:0-3707 GCA_964461275.1 uncultured Pirellulales bacterium
CGATGTGATGCGGCCACCATGTTGCCTCGCGGGCCGCGATCAGGTCGTATCCGGTCCAAGAGGTCAACGCCGCCCCAAACCCCAACGGGTCGCCCGAACATACGCTCCAAACGGCCGAATACACAATGAAACACAACAGCGGCAGCGCCAGCCAAAGCTGGAACGTCAGAATGCCGGGGCGTTTGAATTTAGGCGTGGAGGTGTCGTCGCCCAGCACAGCATCGCCGAGCATGTAGATCATCACCACCGCCAACAGACCCAAGCTGGTCTGCCGGCCGCCAATTAAAATCGACGCGGCCGACAACAACCCCACCGCGTGAAACAGGAAGTATTTCAGATAGTGCAGTATGCCCACGATCGCCGCGACCGGCGCGGCGTCGTCGCCGTCCAACGGTGTCTCTGGGGCCTTGGCCACGTCGGCCTGCGTGGTGAAACGATCGAAATGAACGTTCTCGCGGTCAACGCCCTTGGCCTCCAGCACGGCCCGCGCCGGGTCAACCATCGCCGGCGGACCGCACAAGTATGCATGCGATCCGGGCAGCGACTGCTCGGCCAGCAGGTCGGTCACCAGCCCTTTGGCGCCGGTCCACGACGTGCCGGGCGGCTCGTCCGACAAGATCGGCACGAAACGGAATTCTCCATTCCAACGCTGCGCAATCGATTCGATCTGTGGCAAGGCGTACAAGTCGCGAGTCGTCCGCGCGCCGAACAGCAGCGTGGCCGGCCGTGAATCCCCGGCCACCGCCGCATCTTCGAGAATCGCCAGGATCGGCGCCAACCCGCTGCCTCCCGCCACAAACATCAGCGGCGCGTCTCCGGGCCGTAGCCAGAAGTCTCCTTCCGGCCCTTCCAACCAAACCTCTCGGTTCCGCACATCGTGGTCGTTTACCAGCGTCGAAAACTTCCCTCCCGGAGTCTTGCGAATCAAGAAGCAGACCCGACCGCTGTCGTCGGCGGGCGCCGCGAAAGAGTAGCTGCGCACCACGCCGTCCAGTCCCGCCATGCTTAGCAAGGCGTATTGACCCGCCTTGTACTTCAGTGGCGCGTCGAGCTGAAGCGTCAACCGCGTGATGTCGTGCGTCAGTTTGTCTTGTCCCACCACCTGTCCGGCAACGGTTCGTCGCGCGGGCTGTTCGGCGACTTCAACTTCGACGTGGATGTCCGACAGCGGAACGCTCTGGCACGCCAGGATATACCCTTGCTCGATTTCGTCGGCCGACAGCAAGTAGCCCGTCTCGGTCAACTCCTTGACCTTGCCGTCCGTCAACCGGCACTTGCACGTGCCACAGGCGCCAACGCGACAGCTATTAGGAAACTCCACGCCGCTGCGCAGCGCCGCCTGCAAGATGGTCTCGCGCGGTTGCACGGTGACCTGGCGATCGTTGATTCGGGCCTGGGCTGAACGTGCAGGAGCGAGGAGAAAGGCCATGGGGGCTGTCCAATTGCGAAACGGGCCAGTAATTGAAGTCTATTCAGGAGAGCGGCTGGCCGAGGAGGTTGTTTCTTGACAACTGGGGGTCATTTATTGACAATCAGGCAAATGCTCCCTAAAAAATCGGCCGTCGCGGACGTGGAGCTCACCCTGCCGGTTATTTACATCCGGCAGATCGGCGAGCAGTTGCGGTGCATGGGAATCGGCGTCGAGCAGTGGCTAAAGCTCAGCCGCCTGTCGGAAACTGACCTGGCCAACCCGGCCTTCAGCGTCGACTTGGCCGTTTTTCGCCGACTGCTGCTCGACGCCCTGGCGCTGTCGCAGGAGCCGGCTCTGGGGCTGTTCGTGGGCGAGCGGCTGGTGGCCAGCACCCACGGCATCCTGGGGTACGCAGCGTTGACCAGCGGCACGATCCGCCAGGCGCTGCAGATTACCGAGCGGTTCACCTCGCTGCGGATTTCACTGTTGTCTCTGACGCACGAAGTGGTTCACCAACAAGTGCGCCTCTGCGTTCGCGAGGAGACGCCGCTCGGCGAGATTCGTCGTCCGCTGCTCGAGGCGGTGGTGCTCAGCGTCAAGAACATGCTCGACGCGATTTCCATGGGCACGTGTCAGGTTGGCGAGGCCGCGTTTGCGTTTCCTCGGCCCAGTTACGCCGCTCTGGCCCGCGACCTGTTTCGTTGCGAGGTCCGATATTCCGCCGGTTGGACCGGCTTTGCCTTTCCGCTCGAGGTGCTCGATGCGCCGCTGAAATTGGCCGACCCGGAGGCCTTTCAACAGGCGGCGCTGATCTGCCAACGCGAACTAGAAAAGTTGGTCGAAAACAAATCGCTGGCCGCCCGGGTTCGCCGGTTGCTGTTGGAAAAGCAAAACGGCTTTCCGTCGTTGCAGACGACGGCCCGAACGTTTCATATGACACAGCGGACGCTGCACCGGCGGCTGTTGGATGAAGGCACGTCGTTTCGCAAGTTGCTGGAGGACGTCCGCCATTTACTGGCCGTGGAGCACCTGAGGAGCGGGCGTTTCAGCATCGAGGAGATCGCGTACACGCTGGGCTACTCGGATCTGGCGAATTTTCGCCGGGCGTTCAAACGCTGGGAAAACGTCGCCCCGTCACAATATGAAGCCAGCCAATCCGCGAATCTTTCCCGTGCCGCGCCCGAATAGACGCGGTCGAGGCGACCAATGGGGGGTTGGGCCGGTGCGGTTCAAACTTGGCAAGCGGGCGTCCCGTATGGGACAATAGATCGTGATTATGACTTGGCGCTCTAACCACACGTTGCCCAAACTTTCGCGCCTAGCTCGTCTGGCCTGCGCAGCGGTCCTGTCGTGTGCAGCGGGGATGGTCGTTGCCGGCAATAGTTTCGCCCAGTCGCCCGACTTCTCGCGCGACATTCGGCCGATTCTGGCCGAGCGGTGCCTCAAGTGTCACGGCCGCGACGAACCGCAGGCCGAGTTGAACCTGACCACTCGCGACGGCGCCTTGGCTCCCGCCGCCAGCGGGCAGGCTGCCATCGTTCCCGGCCAGCCCGACGAAAGCCAACTGGTGCGCCGCATCACGGCCGAGGACGCCGCCGAGCGTATGCCGCCTGAAGGCGAAAAGCCGTTAACGGCCGACGAGATCGCCCGGCTCACCGACTGGGTGGCCCATGGGGCAACCTGGGGCGAGCACTGGGCCTTTACTCCGCTCGTGAAGACCTCGCCGCCATCCGTCGGCGACGAGTCGTGGGTTCATAACGACATCGACCGGTTTGTACTCGCCAAGCTCGATCAATTGGGCACGCCCCCTTCGCCGGTGGCCGATCGCGAGCACCTGATCAAGCGCCTGTATTACGACCTTTGGGGATTGCCCCCGACGCCGGAAGAGATTGACGCATTTGCGGCTGACGCTTCGCCCGACGCTTACCGGCGGCTGGTGGACCGATTGCTTGACTCGCGACACTTTGGCGAGCGATGGGGGCGGCACTGGCTCGACCTGGCCCACTACGCCGACTCGGACGGATACGAGAAAGATCGGGCGCGGCCCGATGCGTACCTGTTTCGCGATTGGGTCATCGACGCGATCCATCGCGACGTGCCGTTCGACCAGTTTACGATCGCCCAATTGGCGGGCGACCTGCTGCCGGGCGCCACGGCCGAGGACCGGCTGGCCACAGCCTTCTTGCGGCAGACGCTCACCAACGAGGAAGGGGGCGTCGATCAGGAGGAGTTCCGCGTCAACGCCTGCTTCGACCGTACGGACACCGTGGGCACGGTCTGGCTGGGGCTGACGGTG